>CAMZEA010000012.1 GCA_947305655.1 uncultured Candidatus Saccharibacteria bacterium
CGCTCTTTTTCTGCGCCCTTCATCAGCTGATCGACATCAATGCCGGCTACCGCCATCGGCAGCATGCCAACGGGCGTCAAAACAGAGAAACGGCCGCCAATACTATGCGGAATCGCAAAACTCTCATAATGGTTCCCGGCAATCTCTTGCTGAAGAACACTTTCGTCGTCGGTTGTAATAAAAATCCTCTTTGGCGCCTCTTCTGCGCCATAGCGTTCAATCAGGCGTTGCCTGAGGAAACGAAACGCAATCGCCGTTTCCATTGTTGTTCCAGACTTCGAAATCACATTTACCGAGAAGTCGGCATCTTTTATCTGATCAAGCACCTTTTCGAGCTCACGCGCCGAGAACGAATTGCCGGTAAAAATCAGTTTTGTGCGACCTCTTTCGCCGCCAAGCGCCTCAACGACCGCTCGAAAACCTAAATAACTGCCGCCCACGCCGACACAAACCAAATAGTCGGAATCACTTCTAATCTTCTCTGCGGCCTTCTTAATACGTTCAAACTCCGCCTCATTATAATTAACCGGCCAATCCACCCAACCGCCCTTGGAAGAGCGCTGGGAAAGCCACACAAAATGCCCCGTCTGGCGCATACGCTCAGAAAGCTCAGCCTCTGATAGGAATTTCGAGTAATCACATTCGAACTTAATCATCGGCCACCCTTTCTATTTGTTATAAACTCACTGCGATATCATGCAAATCACTAGAATTGAGCGCATCGCTCTCATCGACAATCAAGTAGAAAACCCCGCCATTCACCCAAGCTGCGCTTGAGCCAGAGATATAAATCGTGAGACCCTGGTCTTTTGCGACCGAATAGTCATCGCCCCATTTTTCCAAAACGAAATTCGTAAGTACTGCCGCCGAATCCCAAGAAGACTTTTCTTCGACGAGCGAGAAGCGCTGGCCTTGATCGTTTTTGAATGCCATCGTAATGCGTCCCTGCTCTTCTTTTGCGAGACCGTCTAGGCGATAATTAACTGGAACATAGCTAGGATATGACTTTTCGATTCCGCTATGGATCGCCGCCACGCGCACTGAAATATCAGGCAAATTCACACTGACGAGATAGCCGAGCACGACGAGCGAAAGCACGGCAACAACGGCCGCGACAGCAACCCGTTTTTTCTTCCAGAAATGCTTTGTCTTCTTGAGTGTACGAACATCGGAAACATCTTCCATCGTAGCGACGCGGCGAAGCGCCTGCTGGATTGCGCGATCCTTGAGTTCTTGAGCAGAAAGCTGTTTTGGCTCAGGTGCCTTGCGCGCAGCAAGACGAGCCTTCGCGATTCTAGCAACTTTCGTATCAACGGCCGGCTCAATCGGATCATCATCGACTGCTTTAATCTGCGCCAAATCTTTTAAAGAAACCATACGAGCAGTCGTACGGCTCTCGACGCGCTTCTGAACACTATTTTCATCATTAGCCTGCTTGGCTAGCGGTTTTAATTGAACCTTATCTGTTTTAGAAACCAAAACACGACGAATTGTCTTCTGATTTTTGAGCGTGCGACTAGCGGCACCAGCGGCGGCTCTAATCTGCGGATGATTGACGGTCGGTTTCTTCACGAAGCGACGGTTGAGCGTAGTTGAACGTTGAACGCGAGAGCGATTCAAAGCGCTGGCGTTCTTCGCGCCGGCAGTATTATTTGTAACTCTCACTACTCCGTCCATTCACTACCTCACTTATTCTGCTAATGTTAGTTTAAAACATAAGCGATGAAATATCAACAACAATTTTAAGCGTAAGCACTATGTGTGCTATAATATGAACACAGAATATGGATCGTGCGAAACAAAAAAGGATACGCAACATTCGCGTTATCTTAACTAACATCTTTATGAGCATTTCTGTTGTTGCGATAGTTTTTGTACTCATGCTCATCGCGATGGGTTTCTCATTCAACGAATCCGGCAGGCTCGAGCAGGCTGGTCTGCTCCAACTTAGCTCCCATCCATCCGGCGCATCAGTCGAAATCGACAAAAGCGTCCAGTTCGGCCGCACTGACTTCAGCAAGATGCTAAGCGCCGGCAAACACTCCGTCTATATCGATAAAGAAGGCTACGACCACTGGGAACAAGATATCAAAATCGACCCAGGCCTCTTTACTCGTGTTGAATGGGTACGCCTCTTCCCGAAGAATGCCCAGATTACAAATGTATCCGGATTCAAGCCAATTCGTCTAGCGGAATTCTCGCCAGATCGTCGCTGGCTAATTCTCGCCGAACAAGATTCGAACAACCTAGTTCGCATCAATATCCAAGACGAAAAGCTCAAACGCGAGACTCTCCCCCTCGCCAATCTGTTAAACTCCAGCAGCGCTGCTGCCCACACGGGCGACCTAAGAATAATGGACTGGAACGAAAACTCCAATAAGCTTCTTGCTCGCTGGGAACGCGATGACGAAACTGCCACTTGGCATCTTCTCGACCTTGAGCACTCCGAAAATAGTATCAGTCTCTCTAGCAAGTTCAATCTCGATTTTGAAGACGTACAGATTGCAAACGGTTCCGCTTCAAAGCTTTGGGCGCTAGCCGACGGCAAGCTCTATTCGATCGATATCGAAAAGTACTCCGTCTCCGATCCAATCGCCGAAAACGTCGTCCTCTTTGCCCACAACCGAGACACTGCCGCGTTTATTTCAACCGGTAAAAACGAAAACAACAAAACTAAGCGCTATCTTCTCACCTACAAGGAAGGCGAGAAAGGCTCAACCCTAATCCGAACGCTATCTGGCAAAAAAGACCTCGCTGTCCGCCTCGCAATGGGGACGCACTGGAACGAAGAATGGATTGCCTTCCAGGCCGGTCAGCAAATCAATGTCCTAAGCGGCCGCTACCCTTCTTTCGGTAAAGACGAAACCGATAAACTTAAAACTAAGCTCGAAGAAACTCTCGACTACGCGCCGATCACCCTTTCCGTCAACCAGAAACAGCGAATCATTATCTTTGCGGGCGAAAAAAACTATTACTTCTACGACATCGAAACAACCGACAACGCCGCCATATCAGTTGACAACAAAATTTCCGCCGCCAACTGGCTCGACGACTATCTCCTCTGGCACAATGTCGACGGCAAAGTAATTATTCGCGACTTCGACGGCGGCAACCGTCGCACCGTAGCGAAAAAAGCTAGCGCCGACAAGCCAGTCGTTATCAGCGAAAACAATCATTGGCTCTATTATTTCAGCGAAAAAGACGAAGAAGTCACACTCAAGCGCTATAAACTAGATTAATTATTCTTGTCCGGTTAACCACTTCCAGAATTGCTCAAGTGGAGAGTCGGAGTTTTTTGGCATCGTATGCTCTTCGCTATCGGTATTCGTAGCAGGTGCCTGGCTAGCAGTCTTGTCGTCGGTAGACGGATGAATCTGCTCGCCATAAACCAATAAGCGGTACTTCGAGGTACCAAGCGGCGTACAGGTTATTAGCGTAATCATCGGCTTGTTCGGATTGTCATTCGCGATCCTTCTCAGCGCCGCCGAGTCAGACGGATCGACCGTATTCGTACCGGTCACACGGTAGCTATAGCGCGTGCCATTGTAATCCATATAGATTAAATCGCCCTCTGCCATGCGCGTCAGACCAGAAAAGATAAACTTGTACTGAGAAGTCTCATAGACGTTCCCTGCCGAATGGCCAGAAACAGCAAAGTTGCCAATCTCGCCCGGCACTGCCGAAGCCCCCGGGATCGAGAAGTGCGCAACGCCATTCGTCATCGCTGCAGCCATCGACTTCACATCGCTTTTCGCGCCAAATGCCACTGGCACCTCAACATTCAATTTCGGAATCATAAGGGTTGGATTCTCATGCACATTTGTCGACACGGTCGGATCAATTGCTGAGATATCATTTACTTCCGAACCGCCCGGCGACATAAAGGCCACTGCGTTCGCAATAATCACCTGGTTGTACTGGAACAACAACCCCAAGAGCAATACGGTCAGCCCAACGGCAATCGGGACAAAATGGCGCGACTTGCGCATCTTTTTTGCGCGCTTTGCGACCTTGTCCTGAATCTGTGCCTTGAAATCCTTCGGATCGTTCTCGCCGGCCGCCACTGACATAATCGCCTTCGTCGGCGCGCCTTGCTCGGCCTTCTCGGCCGCCGTGCGCTCGTATTTTAGGCGCTCCTTCGCAACAAAATCACGTGCCGCCTTCTGATAATAATCTCCATAATATTTCTGATAATAATCCTGCCAAGCCGAATGATACTTGCGCCAATCTTCGGTGCGCACGCGAGGCATTGCCGCCTGGGCCGCCGCCTTCTTCTCGGTATTACGCAGCGCTCTCGCTGCCGCCTTGCCAAGTGAACGACGCTTTTTCTTAGTCTCTGGCGCCATTACTGGCTTTGGCGTCGCAGCGGAGCGTGCAGCCGCAGCATTCTTATAAGCCTGCTGCCTGTAGGCTTCTAGGACTTTTTGGCGCGCCAAACTAGCAGCCGTCTGTTGCTGCTTTTGCGCCGAAGATAGCTGCCCACCGCTTTTATTATCCATTAGTCTTATTCTAGCATAAACGCCCCTTTTATGCTAAACTAATATTGTTCTTTTGGGCGAATGGCGGAACTGGTAGACGCGCTAGACTCAAAATCTGGTAACAGCAATGTTGTGTGGGTTCGATTCCCACTTCGCCCACCAAAAATGACCCTTGAGGGTCGTTTTTTTATTGCTTTTTTCTATTCCGTTTATGCTATACTTAAAACAATAAATAAAAGGATGGTTTGTAATGAACAAAAAGATTATTAATAGCATTATTATGCTGCTAGCATCAGGGGTATGCTTCTTCTTCGCAGTCACCGGCATTACTGTCGGCGTCAGCTATATGGACCAGAGCAGTAAAATTTCGAGCTCACTCGACAAACTTAAAAGCACCGCAAAGTCGGCCTCCAGCGACTACGCAAAAGATTACTACGAAAGGCAAATTAAGAGCCTCGAAGAAAAAATCTCTGAGCAGACCGGACCGCTCATTCGCAACGCATTTACCGACTTCATTCTCGCCGCAGTAGGCATTCTCGGCGTCGTCTTCGGCGTACGCTACTTCATCGGCAAGAACCATTACAGCATCTTTAGCTGGATTGCCGCCGGCGTCACTACGGCCGCCGCAATCGCCTATTTCATTGGTGCAATCGTTGCCGTCGCCGACAAAGAGGCCGCTTATGGCTTCAACCTGCATAACGTCCAAGATTCGCCGCTCGGCGTCTTCTACATCATCTTCGGCGTAATCTTTATCCTAATCCTTGCCGCACAGTTCCTCACGATTATCCTCGCAAAGAATGAGGATTCCCCAATTTCCTTCGGCAACCCAGCACCAGCACCGGCTGCGCCAGTCTACGCACAGCCAGCGGCGCCAATTGCTCCAACCCCTGCCGCACCAGTTGCTCCAGAAGCACCGGTTGCAGCCGCTCCGGTCGAACCAGTCGCCCCTGAAGCACAGCCAGTCGAAAACCCTGGCATGCCTAACGCCGCTTAATAACAAGAACCGCCACGGGCAAACAAAAAACTCGTGGCGTTTTTTGTACTCACAACTCCCCTGTAAACCACGCTGCAGATTGACTTTTCCTCTGTTTTGTGATATAATGGAAAGATAAGGAGTTCGCTCTAAATTTTTTTGTACCTTAAGAAAGGAGGGGGACATATGAACGCTTTTGAAAGGATATGCCTGTATTTCGTGCGGGCATGGCAACACTTCTATTGGAGTTCGCTAGCGCACGGCGCAGCAGATCTTTTGATTCTGATTTTCTTCGCCAAAGAATACTGGTACCTTGCGGCCATTATTCTCCTCGGTGACATAATCAGATACGCTACGCACGGTGCCTGGTATTGCACTAAAGGACACGAGACGTCAAAACGCGTCAATCCATCGAAGACAATGAATCCCGCAGATTTGTTTGCGGGGTCCAAGCTGCTTCTCGCTATTGCCCTAGTTATCTGTGGCATGAACAAGCTAAGCGTAATTGTGTGTCTGGGTCTTTATGTCGTAGTCTTCGCCAACACAGCAGAGACTATGCGCAGAATCCTACTCACGATGCAAAAGCACAACCCGAAGTGGCTCGAAGGCACCAACGGAGAAATCGGCCTCGCAAATTGGCTGAGCATCATCCGTATTAGCCTATCGGTCATCCTGCCTCATCTATTCTGGGCCGAACCATTCGGCTCCTGGAGCATGCTAATTGGAGTTATTCTCCTCGGAGAAAGCTTCATTTCAGACGCTCTCGATGGATGGGTCGCGCGTAAGAATAATATCGAAACCCGCGCCGGTCGTTACCTCGACCCGCTCGGCGATAAAGTATTATTTATACCGCTCGGCATCGCTTTTACGCTGATGACACCACGCTTTGGCCTCGTCGGCAACCAAGCCTACTTCGGGCCTATTACCTTCGGATGCATAGTAGTCGCCATCGCCCGCGACATTCTCTTCTTCGTCTGGTTTTTCACCATGAGAAAGAGAACCCACCTCAGCATGAAGGCTGGATGGGCAGACAAGATCCGTATGGTTCTAATCTGTGCCTGGTTAGGAGCAATGACGCTCGCTTACGTCTTCCATAGCCATAGCTTCATGGAAGGACGGCAACTGATGATTAACGCAAGCTTCGTGCTTGTCATCTGCGTCTTCGCAGCCAGCATCTTTAGCGTCATATCAGACATCAATCGCATGAAGAAAATGCGAATGATGGAATTCTACAGCTGAATTAGGCGGCCCTAACGGCCGTCTTTTTCGTGCCCCGGTGCCACTACGCTTGCGAAGATACGGTTAAACTGTTTGCCGCCGTTCCAGAGCCGCGCTACCATCGCCTGCGTCGCAAGACTACCGCCCCAGAGAGAAATCGGTGAATAGCTCGTCTCATCAAGCGCTTGCGTCACAACCTCGCCTTTCTCCGCCATCACAATCAGCCCATTATGAAAAGTTACAACGCTAGCTGCATAGCTCAGAGTGAATTTATGAAGCGTTTCAACCAGCTGATTCGTTGGCATCGACAAGGTAATTACTTTTGGGTAGTACAAGGTCCTGAGAAGCTTCTGGAGCTGCGGAAGCGTCACGAATAGGTTCGTTTCCGTCTCGCGCAATAACCAGTCTCCTACGCTCGCACAGCACGCGTCAACGGCATCTCTCGTGATAAGCACCGGCTTATCTACTTTCTCTAGAAATTCAGCGAATACTAACGAGGTCTCAGCATTTCGCCCGCTGTCACCGATTAAGATGACCGCTTCGGCCCAGTCAGCCAAGCGAAGCATCGTCTCGAGAGAATCAGAGCAAAAAGCGCCGGAATTCCCCGACGGCGCAAAGTAAACCTCGCTCGTGCTCGGCACTTGCCCCTTCAAATCTTCTGGTAAAAGCGCGCGCACCTCGCCAACACCCATGCGCTTCGCGGTTTCAAGCGCGCTCGCCACGGCAAAAAACGCCATACGGTTGCCGCCAATCACCAAAAGCTTACCGGCCATCCGTTTCTGCTCCGGCGGCAGCAAGTCTACATCATTGAACAATTTTTTTATACTCTGCCTACGCCAATAATCAAGGTTTTCGCTCATAGAAGCTCCAACTCAATTGGGCAGTGATCAGAGCCCATCACTTCGTTATAAATCTCAGCATTCCTAATCTGTTTTTCGAGCTTTTCACTAACCAGGAAATAATCAATGCGCCAGCCGATATTCCGTTTCCTCGCACCCATGCGGAAGCTCCACCACGTAAACTTTTGTTCGTCTGGATGCAGCATGCGCCATGAATCAATATAGCCATTGCTCAAAAAATTCGTCATGCCCTGCCGGCCGGATTTCGTGAAGCCCGCGTTACCCTCATTGTCTTTTGGCCGAGCCAAATCAATCGGCTCATGCGCTACGTTAAAATCGCCACAAACAATCACCGGCTTAGTCTTCTCAAGTTCTTTCATGTAGCTAAGCAGCGCCTTGTCCCAAACCTTCTCGCGGTATTCCATGCGCTCCAGGCTATGCTTTTCGTTCGGCACATAGACATTCACTAGATAGAAATCTTCAAACTCAGCCGTTAGCGCCCTCCCCTCGCTGCGCGCATCGCCAAAAGCATCTTCCCAGCCGTGCATCGCATCCTGCTCGGGCAAAAATCCATAGCGAACCGACAGTGGTTTTACCTTCGTAAAGATTGCCGTGCCAGAGTAGCCAGCGCGCTCCGCCGAGTTCCAAATTTCCTCATATTCCGGCAAATCCACTTCAGCCTGCCCCTGCTTCGCCTTCGTCTCCTGAAGACACAAGATATCCGGTTGATATTTCTCTATAAAACTCTGCAAAGCGCCCTTACCGAGCACTGCGCGGAGTCCATTCACGTTCCAAGAGAATAACTTCATACCTCTATCATACCACAGCTCTGTTCTTGATTTTTTAGTCATATTATTATATAATCCCGGCATGCGCCACTGGCGTAAATTTGCGAAAGGAGGAGTATCATATGGCAGAAAAGATATTCCTAGAACCTAACGGTAGCGAGCGTTTCAAAGGAAACATAAACGCGCTCGCCCAGGACATCATAGAAGGGATCGAAGACAAAACATATGTTTGGGATGACGAAAACGAAGGCTATGTCGTCGAACTCAAAGATCTCAAGTATGATTTTCCCGATGACGAAGCCGATTTAGCGGTTGTTGGCGAAGCGCTCGCCGATGCCCTCCCGGAACAGGTCATAGAAATGGGCTATGATGTTTCGATAGATGGCTCCGTCACATTCAATGGAGAGTACCTTGTCGTATCCTAGCTCTTAGTCGCCCACTCTCAGACAACAGAGTGGGTTTTTTATGTTACAATATACTTAAGTTTATGGAGTGTAATAATGCGTAAAGATTATATCAAGTGGGACGAATACTTCATGGGGCTCGCCAAGCTTTCTGCCGAACGCAGCAAAGATCCTAATACCCAGGTTGGCGCCTGCATCGCGAACGAAGCCCACAAGGTCGTCGCCCTAGGCTACAACGGCATGCCGCGCGGCGTCGAAGATTCCGATATGCCATGGGAACGCGAAGGCGATTTCCTCGATACGAAGTATGCCTACGTCTGCCATTCCGAACTCAACGCAATCTTAAATTCCGTCGCAAACACCGAGGGCTGCACAATTTACGTCACGCTTTTCCCTTGCAATGAATGCGCCAAGGCTATCGTTCAGGCCGGCATCAAGAAGGTCGTCTACGCCGACGATAAATACGCCGACACCGACGGCACCAAGGCCTCGAAACGCATTTTTGACAGCTGCGGCGTCGAATATGTCGAGTACAAGCCGTCAGGCAAAAACATTAATCTATCGCTCTAGGAGCAAGAAATGCCAAAAAACTCCAAAATCCAAGAAGCCGTCAAACTCGCCACCGAGGCGCATGATGGCCAACTCAGAAAGACTGGAGAACCATACATTGTTCACCCTCTCGCCGTGAAGAAAATCCTCGAAGAGTGGAACATGGACGACGATACGATTATTGCCGGCATTCTTCATGATACCGTCGAAGACACTGATGTTACTCTAAAGGATATCGAGGAGCAATTCGGTCACGATGTCGCCTTCCTCGTCGATGGTGTCACAAAGCTCGGCAAAGCCCGCAGTGGCATGAAAAACCTCGACAGCTATCTTCCAGAGACTAGTGACAACCTTCTAAAGCTCTTAATTGCGACCGGACAAGACGTCCGTGTCCTTATCATCAAGCTCGCTGACCGTCTACATAACCTCCGCACATTGAGTGCCCTTCCGCCAGACAAGCAGAAGAAGATCGCACGCGAATCGCTCGACGTCTTTGCGCCACTTGCTGACCGACTCCAGATGGGCCGCGTCCGCGTCGAGATCGAGGAGACCAGCTTCCGTTATCTCGACCCGAAACGCTATGAGGAGCTAAAGAAACTCACCGAAGAGCGCTTGAAGCGCGCCGATAAAAAGCTCAAAAACGCGCAGCAGGCCGTCGAAAACCTCTTAAAACGCGAGCATATCAAGTACAAATGTGATGGCCGCGTAAAGTCTATCTATTCGCTTCATAAAAAGCTCGCAAAATACGACCAGAATATCGACCGCGTCTACGACCTTATTGCGCTCCGCTTTATCGTCGAAGACGTAACGACCTGCTACCTCACGCTCGGCCTTATCCATTCCCTCTTCCGCCCGATGGAGGGCCGTGTTAAGGATTATATTGCCATGCCGAAACAAAACGGCTACCAATCTATCCATACAACCGTCATCACGCCAGACAAGCAAGTAGTTGAATTTCAGATCCGCACCCAAGAAATGCACGATTATGCCGAACGCGGTCTTGCGGCCACCTTCTTCTATAACGAGCAGAAGCTTACCTCTGCCTACACCGAAGGCCGCATCAGTAAGTTGCCAAGTCATCTCCTATGGATTAAGGAGCTCCAGGAGACTGCCGCAAAGCTCGCTTCTGGCGAAAAGGTCGACACGAAAAAACTCAAGCTCACTCTCTTCGCCGACAAAATCTTCGTCTATACTCCGAAGGGCGACATTATCGACCTTCCGAAGGACTCCATGCCGCTCGACTTCGCCTATCGCCTCCATAGCGAAATTGGCGCAACCTGTACCGGCGCCATCGTAAACGGCAAGATGGTCTCACTCAATACAAAACTCCATAACGGCGACATCGTCGAAATCGTGACGACGAAAAACAGCAAGCCAAATCCGGGCTGGCTCGATAAAGTCGGGTCTAAGCACGCCCGCCACAAGCTCCTCAGCCAGCTCCATTCCCTCTTCCCAAACTTCGCCGCAAACCCCGACCCGCCAGAAAAGAAAGAGAAGAAAAAATAGCCCCCGTTAATCGGGGGTTATCTTAATACCTTGTCGGTAATTCGCGTAGGTACGTAGTCGTAGCCTGGCTAAGACGCGACATCTGGTTAAAGCTCCAAAGATAATTTGCCATATTTAGATTAAAGATTTCCGCACGGCGAATTGCATAATCTCCGTTGCCGGCGCCATCCGTTCGGTTCAAGATTAGCTTATTTGCTACGACCGGCGCATCAAAGCGAAGAGACTTGTTGCATAAGTTAGAGCTAAGCGTCGTCGCGCCATTTTTTCCACCCACGGACACGGAATTATTACCGACATATTTACACGTATTCACGGTCCCGGCGATGATAACCGCATTAATATAAGTCGGCCTATCCGTGATATAAACATTCTTCGCGAAAATCACCACCTGCGTTAATCCGTCGATTGTGCTATTATCGCCGCTATTAGCAACGATATCGCCATCTATTATCACAGACCTATCCGGCGCATCGTAAACAATCGTACGGTTACGCTTCTCGATGCCTTTATCGGTAAACTGGGCCTCGGTCAAATTAGGCAACGATGAAATATATAGATTCTTCGTCGAGTGGAAGCGCACGATCCCGCTCTCGCTAACTATTGCATCCGAACCGCTATAGCCAGAAAGATCCGTGTAATTTGCGCCACTATAACTCTTTGTCGGAAGGCCACTCGTATCAAAATCCGCTCCACCGCTATAACGGTCTTTCATGCGTTCGGCATAAACGCGCGCAGAAACACCGCCAATATCCACGTTGCTAGATTCACAGTTTACGTTCGCAAATGTTTGCGTCATAAATGTACAGTTGTTCGCATTCGCGTTTGTCGCAATCTTATTGCCGTCGGCACTTGCGGCATCATTTGTACGCGCTGCATTAGCGCCTTGCGCACTTGGATATCCATCGCGCGAATAGCCAAGCGCTGCACCCGAGGCAAATAGCGATGAGCTATTGTCCGTCCTTACTCTTCCAAATACCCCATACTCGGACCAGGAGCCAAAGGATATTTTCTTGAGATTTACATTTCGATTATACTTTGCCGTTTTAAATTGAGTTGCGCTATAAGCATTTGACGACTCTACGCTCATCGTAGGCTTCTTTGCGAGCGTACTACACGAAACCGAAGTAGCCCAATTCGCGCGGTTGTTACGGTCCAGCGTCGAGCCCTCAATTAAAGCCGGCTCGACGCCTCCGGCCGCGCCAGCCCCGTTTACGGAGCTCGCATTGCGGCTGTCGTGGCTATCTGCCGGGAAAACTGATACTTCAACACAAACTTTATCCCCCACGCTCACGCCGTCATTCGGCACTGCAATCTTCACGTCTGGAAGCTGCGTACCACCATTGTCGACTGTTTTTTGGCTTTCTTGGCCAGTCGTACCGTCATTCAGGCCATCCTTATTCAGGCGAATGCCACTGCGGCTACTATTTGCGACGTAGTTTTCGGTCGATCCGCCAACATTTATGACGCCGCCGCTAGCCGAACGGTAATAATACTTTACTTCAATATCAGTAGGCTTAGTAATTGTTGCGTAGTTCTGTTTTCCGCTCGGGAAAGCAATGTTATTGCGGGACGTCGTTACTACGCCTGGACGCATCGTTATATCTTCGCCGAGATAGGCGATTTTTCCAGAAGACTGATTGTCAACATATGGAACCAAAACATAGTTATACGGAACCTTCACCTGAGCAGTCGCAGAGCTATCGCCATTATTAAACTTACCTCCGTTGTTTATACCGTAGTTATTCCAAATCAAAGTCTGCGAGAAGCTATGCCCAACATCAAGCGTCTTCGTTCGATTATTGCATCCCGCCAAACTACCGTCCGTTGCAAAAGTGCCACTTCCTACGACTTTATAGTAACCAGCCGTCCCGTTCGAACCGCACGAATTGTAATTATTGATATTGCTCGGCGAATGATAACGCTTACTGATATTTCCGACATTCGAAAGGATATTATTGCTGCTGATATTGTCGAAACTAAAGGTCTTCGGCGTCGTACTGCCACTACTATCCGATCCGCTATACGTCGAAACGTCGTCGGAAAATAGATAATTCCCCTTTAGTTGGTCGTTAACAGCGCCATCGTTGGTTGCACTCGGCCTATACGAAATGCCACTCACGGTTTCGCCTCCGCCCGTCGCACGCGCATATACGCCTCCTGCGCAATAATTATAACGGAATCGAATATCGTCGCCAGGGCGAGCGTAAATCGAATCCGAACCACTGGAGACATACTTATAATTATTCCCTAAGGTCGTATTAAGGACACCAATTTGCCCCCAGTTTTGGCCATTATTAAAACTGTATACTTTACCAGCTAAGTCGTCTTCGAGAGTATTGCACACACTCGCAGCCTTCTTAACTTTTATGCACACTTTTCTCGTCCCATATACGGTATTCTCGCCCGATTTCATATACGTCGCAAACTTAAACTCTTCGCAATAAGTTATTGTTTGGCCGGCATAAATTTTTCCAGAGTATGTCGCATTTCTAGGCGTATAAGTCGTTTTTGCGGCCGTCGTTTGTTCTCCGTGCGCATCCGAAGTGGTAGCATTCCCCGATACGAGGCCAGAGTTCGAAGTCGTTACCGTCCATGGATTCTTTACGGAATGACCGTTCGAATCTGTTCTAGTAATTTGGTGAACGAAATTAATCGAATATTCGTCGCCGGTCACGGTCAAAGTTTGTTCGTCGCCCGGATTATCAGTCGTACTCGTTGCGGTTGCCCCGCCAGGCTCCGACGCCTTAGCTGTGACGGAACCATTATACTCAGACGGCAAAGCCTTCACAACGTTAATATGCACTGGTGAAACGCCCTCACCGCCAGAGCTTAAACCGAATTTTCGGTGCATATAAATAGTATATTGATCGTAATCAGTGTGCGTACTCGTAGGCGTATTGCCCGCCAAAAACTTCTCCATATCTATCGTTATAGTTACATAATTCGGATTAGACCAACTATTAACGCCGACGTCGTCCTGGCCATAAGACCTTACGAAGCAATGCCCAAGACTGTTGCCCGTAGAAGAGCTAGTGCAAGTCTCCCATTTCACGTGCCCACCGGAAGACGAAGGAGACGAAGCTCCGTCATTGGTACGAGAAATACCAATGCCACCCCAACACTTCGAGGTATTATTAGACTCCTCCGCCGCCGCCCTTGTCGAGCAAAGCCTGACCTTAGAGGCGTAAATCTTATTGGCGGCCGAATGCCGAACAGAGCTCACAATGCTAGCCGCAACGGTGCCAGACCTCGGATAGAGGTTATTTACGGCAATAGTAAACTTGCTCCCATTCTTCACGAAGCCGTTTCCGTCAGACAACCAAACGACCGCCCTTGATGTCCCCTCCTCCTTACAGGCCCATTTCACGCCATAACCACTACTCGTATTCGGCGCTACTTTGGTGATATCACTATACGGCTTCGGCGATGCATCATTCACGGGAAACTTCTTTTTAGCGTTACTCTCGCACGTACTCGTGCTAAAACTTTCTGCTTCAGCAGAACGCGGAGCTATAAACAACATGCCGGCCAAAGCTGCAACCAGGAAACCGCTTGCTGCTATAGTGCGGGCAATCCTCCTTCTTTTATCCTTCGCCATCGTCATCTCCTATTTCTTCAGCTGCACGGCTTTTTAGAATCGATCGATACTCCTTTGCCTTAGCGTCATTTCCGGCGGCGTCGTAAAGCGCTACTAGCCAACCCGCCGATCGAGTCGACGAGTCAAGCTCCTCGGCTTTCTCTGCGTCCTCTATTAACTTCGTAGTATAATTCTCATTCTCAAATAGTAGCTCGATTCTTTTATAGAGAACCTCTACTCTTATTTCTCGATCATCGTATTTTTCATAAATCTTTCCGAGATGATCGTAAATCTTTTCCGCATCTTTCGCGATTTTCTCATCAGAGGCATCTGTATAATATGAATAGATATCATTGAGGGTCTTTGCGCGCTCCTCGTTCCACGCCGCCGCCTCAGCCTCTTTCGCGCGGAAATGAGAAATTACAACGAAAGAAACGCCAAATATCGCCCCTCCGACGGTTGCAACGATAAAAACAATTGCAATGACTTTCCGAAGCAGATGTCGCTTTTCCGTAGACATTGGGGCGTGCCCGTCGCGCTCCTGCTTAACCCTAACGTTCTCGCCCTTTTGCTTTCGCATCTCTCTAGAGACGCGTTTGGCTTCGGCCTTTACGCGCCTCTGCTCTTCTTTTTCTTTGCGCCTAATATCCTCAGGCTTATCAAAATAGCTTGCGCTATCAACTCGAACAATGTCGGAAGAATGAAAATTGATATCCTCGACGGCAATTTTGTCCGTAGGATTATTGTCCATTACTGGCCCACTCGACTTCTCGCTAGGATTTTCACCCGGATTAAAATCCGTGGCGCCAGAGAACTCCACTCCTCCACTATCCATACTTATATATTAGCATGAGCGAATTAAAAATGTAAGGGCTTTAGTACCTAGTCGGTAATTCGCGAGAGTAGGTCGTCGTCGCCTGGCTAAGGCGCGACATCTGGTTGAAGCCCCAAAGGAAGTTCGCCATATTCAAGTTAAAAATTTCAGCCCGACGAATCGCATCGTCGCCATTTCCGGCACCACTAGTGCGGTTCAAAATTACCTTTTTCACGACAACTGGGGCGTCGAAGAACAGCGTATTATTACACGTATTACTATTCACGACAGTTGTGCCCGACTTTCCGCCAATCGCTACCCTATCACTGCCACTAAACCTACAAGTATTCACGCTATCAGCAATAATTATTGCATTTATATACGTCGGCCGGCTCGTGAAATACACGTTCTTTGCTATGATAATAACCTGCGTTAAATCATCGGCGGCAGCTTTCTGGCCACTATCTTGATTTATCGAATCACCATCAATAATAATGCTGTTATTTGGCGCGCTATAAACAATTGTGTGATTCGGCTTCTCGATCCCTTTCTCGGCAAATCGCTCACTCGATATATTCGGCAATGAGCTAATATAGAGATTATTCTTGCTATCAAAACGAATTATACCGGATGGCTGAACGATCACGTCGGCCCCGCTGTAGCCAGATACGTCATAATACGTTGCACCACTATAATTCTTTGCCGCTAGACCATTCACGGAGAAGGCCCCATCACTAGACCCGTATCGTTCTTTAATGCGCTGTTCATATTGGGTGGCCATCACCCCGCCAATAGAACTTGAGCTAGATTCGCAATTCGCGTTTGCAAATGTTTGCGTCATGAAAGTACATTTGTTCGAATTAGCTTTCGTAGATATCTTATTATTGCCTGCGCCTGTAGCATCATTCGAACGAGTAACGTTCGCCTGTGTGCCGCTATAGCCGTCGCGCGAATAGCCAAGCGCCGCGCCCGAAGCAAACAACGAAGAAGTATTCGATGTTTCGGCCCATACCCTACCGAATGCGCCATACTCAGACCAAGACCCAAAGTTTATCTTCGTCGAGCCAATACTTCTAGCATATTGAGCTGTTTTGATTTGAGTTGCACTATACGCGTTCGACGACTCGACGCTCATTGATGGTTTCTTGGCAATAGTGCTGCACGATACAGCCGTCGTCCAATTTGAACCATTATTTGAACCCTCCGAGAGCGCAATATCGTTTATGCCCGCCCCAGCAACCGCACTGGCATCTTTTGCGTCATGGCTATCTGCCGGGTAAACGGATACTTCCACACAAATCTTATCTCCAACGCTAACGCCCGAGTTAGGGATCGAGACAGTCACGCTCGGAAGCTGCGTCCCGCCATCGTCTACGGATTTTTGACTCTCACTCCCCACCGTACCGTCAATCAATCCATCAGAATTCAAGCGAATGTTGCTACGGCTGCTAGCCGCCACGGCAGACTCGCTAATAACGCCCCCGCTGCTCGTCTTGAAATAATACTTCACATTGATGGTAGTTGGCTTCGAAATAGTGGCATAATTGCGCTTGTTGCCTGAGAACTCAGTATTGTTACGCGGAGCCGTAACGACTCCAGGAGTCATCGTTAGGCTTTCGCCAAGATATGCAACCTTACCAGTATTGCCGCTATTGTTCGTCACATACGGCCTCAAGACGTAGTTATAAGGAATAACAACACTCGCCGAAGCGGTACGCGGAGTATTAGAGAATGTGTTGTTATTACTATTATATGTCTGGTCGTTCCATTCAAGCTTTTGCGTAATCGTGCTTCCTGCGTCAATTATGCCTATATCATACTCACCAGAACGACCGCAGTCGAGTTTTCCGGCCACCTGATAGTAACCAGGATCGTCGTCGTTTGCTGGAATCCCGCACCTATACTTCTTCTGAGCCGAAGCATTCGGGGACCAATACCAGCCGTTAATATTCCCTGCTATATTTCCGTCATTATTTCCTAAGAAGGTCGAGCGAGGATTCGCGCTACTCCAACTGCGCGGGTTGCTGAACGTACCGTTGTCCATTGGGAGAGAATCTCGGAACAAATACTTGTTTCCGGTACTACTGTCTTTCGAACTCGTACCGGTTGCCGTATAAGAAACGGTCGCATCCAAATTCTTTGCCCGAATCGGATACAAGGAGCCCGCACACATCCTGTGCTCAAAGCGAATCTCATCCGTTGGGCGAGCAAAGATTGACACGCTCATGTCGTCGTAAAGATTAGTATACGTATAGCTGTTCGAAATCGTTTTATTCTTTACGCCAACCCAACCATAATTCTTTGCGGTATCTAGGCCATAGGCATAAACACCCATCTCGTCAAATTCGCACTTCGTATTCTCGCGATAAATAGTTACACAATCCTCGGCATGACCACTGTCGTCATTACCAGAATAAATTACTTCCTTTGCATAATTCAAATCGCCGCAGAACATTATTGACTCACCGAAATGCAACGTCCCAGTATAACTTAATGTATCAACATCACTATTTTTTCCCTCCTTCAGTCCAATTGACCCATGCCCGGTTTTCACGATAGTGTCGCTATTGATGTTTTTGACGCTTGCGTTCCAAGGGTTATTGACCGTTCCGCCAGCGCCATCATTTTTTCTCGAAATATTATTCTTAAACGAAACCGTATATTCCCCCGTAGACGACGCAATTTTAACCTTCTTGTCGCTCCCAATCGGCACATTAGTGTTACCACTCTTTACGGAAGTAGAAATGCTGCCCGAGAATTTAGCTGTTGGACGTTTGACTGTTATAGTTTTCGCACCAGCATTAGCGAACGAGCTTCGGTCATCATTGACATCAGAATAACGATAGAAAAGTTTCTCGGAATAGAGTTTAGATTCTCCCGGCCCCAAAGATACCGAATTGACCGACCAAGTGTCGGCCCTGACGTAGCTCCCCCTACTCGAGGCCGTCAAGGCAACAGTACTATTGCGCCCTATATCCGGCCTTTCTCCGCCTTCATTATGATGGGTAAACTCGACATAAAAAGGCTCATTTATCGTACTGCTATTATTGTCGCCCTTCAAACGCTTAATGCTATGAGTAAACTTGATAGAACCGGAGTTATCCCCGCTTACGGTTATAGTTTGATTATTATCCTGCTCCCTGCCATTGTAGGATATAGTCGTCTGACCATTAAATCGCGCTGCTGGCGCATCGTCGATATACGAACCGCAAGTACTACCACCCCACTCGAATTTAAAGCCATCACCGCCAGTGCTCACTCTGACGAGGAAGCTGGCGCTGTTATCGTTCACCGAGCCATCACTATAGTAGACATGATTTGCGCTTCCCGGCTCATAAAAACGATGGTAAACCGTAGAGCTATTCTGATCAGCAGCATACGGGTAAAGCTCTCTGTAATGGCTACTGTCTGAGGCTTCTACCATCGAAATATTATAGCCATTGCTACCCGTCAAAAGACCATTTTTAAAAGTAACATGCTCAGCATAAGGGTGCTCGCTGTCATAAGTATGATAATTAGGCGAATCAGAGATAATATCGGCAATGTCAACGTCATTAAACGCCCAAAGTATCGACTTATTCAAGAATTGCTTCGTATTCGGATCTCTTACCCTAACCTCGACGTCGTAAAGAGCGCCCGCATCACATATCCAGTGATCCTGGAATGCGCGCGCCGTAAACATCGATGTACCGACTGGAGGATTGTTTGCGCCACCAATCTCCTGTGTGCCCATACCCATAAGGATTGCCATCATAGTGTCAGGATAGTCGCCAGTACAGTCTGCCGACTTCATCCTGACGTTAGTAATCTTGAAATACAAATCATACACGTCACCCGTTTTTGCGTCCGTCGCTGCGCCTTTTGATAAAATTTCTATCGATCCAGAGATTGGGCCAATTTCCTTCGGGCCATCAGCGCCAAAGACCGTCGAATATGTCGCAACCGTGTAATAATCGCCCGATGTCGTCTCATCGCTTTCCCTCCAAAGGCGCCATTTCTTCCCCTCCGAGTGTTTATGGAGCTGACAATAGAAATAATTTGCCATTTCGCCGTTAAACTTAATGCCATATTGGTTATTATTGAAACCGGCCTCACCGCCAACGCATGCGTTGTAGAAATGAATCTTTGTCTTATCAAGTAGCACGTCGGCACCCTTTACGGTGTTCGTGATTTTCAAATTATCGAACTTAGTCGAATAAGTCTGGTCCCAAGTCGGTTTCAGAATATCATCCGCAAAAGCAGACTCTGAGCCACAAAGAACCGCCACAAATGCTAGCAAAATTGCGACCAATGACAAAGCTACCCACTTTTTCATTCGCCACTACTCCTGAGATCAAGAACATATGCGCTAATCGCATCATCGACAGTCTTGAAGGTCAACTCTTCGCCTCTACTATAATAATAGTAAGACCCTTCTCTCTCGATAATCGACGCGCCATCAAGGCTGACTTCATTGACGTAGAAGAAGCCGGAATAAGTAGCTCCGTCCTCACCACCCAAATACATGTTTACCGATTCGAGCCAATAATTATCCGGATGGATCAGCCCGCCCGTGTCAGAAAAATCTATCATCATTTTGCCATCGTATTTCGCGACAAGCTCTTCAATCTGTTCTTTATTGAATTGCTTCCCTACGACCTCTTCAAAAAATCTCAGCATCATACTCTTGTTTTCATCGACATACTTTGCGTTATTTGCATCATTAATGCTCTGAATGATTTTCGGCACAAATATAATCGCGCAAACAGCAATCGCCGCAGCCGCAAGTGCGCCCACGTATATGTACCAATGCTTTGCGCGGCGGCCTAGGAAGCTTTTAATCTTCGCCTGGCGACGCTCGCTCTCGATACGGCTCTGCTCTTTCTTGAGCTTCTTCTCAGACTCAACAACATCCTTCGACGCGCCGCCGACGTTTTTCTGCCTAGACTCTTTTAGGATTCGCTTTGCCTCGGCCTTCATGCGGCGTTTTTCGGCCTTCTCTTTGCGCTTCGTATCTTCAGGCTTATCAAAGAAATTAACTTCTTCAGTATTATCAATATCAGTGGCACGAAAACGTATGTCCTCCGTAGCAACTTTTTCTACGGGAACAGTTTCTACTGGCCCACCAGACTTCTCTTTAGGACTTTCGTCCGGATGAAAATCCACGGCACCACCAGAGAACTCCACTTCTCCACTGTCCATACATTCATTTTAGCGCAAGCATAATAATTACCGCAAGCATTTTTCCAACAAAAAATGCCCCGTTTGGGGCATTTTCCTAAATCTCTTCCGGCTTCACGCGAATTTGTTCAGTCGTATCGCGATCGCGCACTGTCACAGTGCCATCCTCGAGCGTATCAAAGTCAATCACGACACACTTCGGCGTACCAATTTCGTCCTGCTTGAGATAGCGCTTCCCGATATTTCCGGAATCATCCCAGGCTACATTCTGGTATTTCTTGCGAAGCAT
>CAMZEA010000013.1 GCA_947305655.1 uncultured Candidatus Saccharibacteria bacterium
TTGCATCGTGGAAGGCACCTTCGTTCACGACCTTGAGGCCGCCAGGAAGAATGAGAGTGCCGATGTTTGCCTGGTTGAAGGCGTAGGACTGCTCGGTAATCTTGGTCCAGCCTGCTGCGCCCATATCGATAGCGCTGAAGCTGAGACCGGAGAAAATACCGGTCGTACCGTCCAGTTCGGTTACGTTTTTGTCGGTGAAGATGAGCGCACCGTATTCGTCGCCAGATTCGAGCTGTTCGATATCATAGTAGAACTCCTCAGTATAGTCACCCCAGCTGTAATGGTGGGTTTCGCCATATTCAATTCGCTGGCGGGATGCAGATTTGCCGAAGATGGAATAGAAGGTTTCGTATGGCCTAGAGACGTAACCCGGGGTGAAGCCTTGGTTGCCGATGGTTTCAATCTTTAGCATGACCCATGGGCCGACGAAGTCTTTCGCGTAGTCTATAAGCGACTGAGGGTAGTATTCATAATCATTATATGGCCTGACCTCTTCTGTACTGACGAGTCTTGCGAAGTCTGCATCAATTGTGATGTCGCGAAGGGTAGGGATATCGACGAAAGTAGTGCTATTGAGCCACTCGAGAGAATCTGGCAGGTAGACGTCGCGGATGTTTGTTTCCTGGAAGGCGCCAGAATAGATGCGTTTGATGTTCGGGAGGTACGCGTCTGCCTTGAGATTTCTATTGCCCCAGAAGGCATGAGCGCCGATGAATTCTAGGCTTTCTGGGAGATGGGTAATAGTGATTGGCTCTCGAGGGTAATACGTGTCGGTTGTCCAGTCGTAGGCCCCTCTGCTGTTATGGTATTCACCAAAGTCGAAGGCGCCATCGCCGATCATAAGGAGAGTTTCAGGAAGAATGAGCTCTTCGTCTATTACGGCCTGGCTAAATGATGCAGTGCTAATCACCTCGAGATTTTCCGGTAAGCGCACTTCACCGATGACGGAATGGTTGAAGATGTAAGGGCGAAGAACCTTCCATGGCGTAGCACTGATATCGAACAGCTCAGCTGCCATGAAGTTGAATGGGATACCGCTACAAGATGTCGGCAAATATGGGTCGTATGGATCGACGACACCGTAGCCGGAGTTGCCGAATTCTTCGGAGGCGGTAAGTGGAGGAGCGGTAATCGCCTTCTCTGTGAAGGTGATTTTGCCAAACTTCTGATTATAGACGCTTAATCTGTTATCGTATTTGATGCCCCACTTGTCGCGGCTTTCCTGTGAACCAGGGAAATCTCCCGAAAAAGACTGGCCGAATTCGCCGCGGAACTCCGAAGAGTAGCCGTTATCCGCGCCGGCCTTTGCTTTGTCGAGACGAGTGGTTGACCAGATATATAGTTTATCTTCATTATATACGTCGATGTCGAAGGTAATATCATTAAGGAAATAGCAGCTATGGAAGACTGCCCAGCCCATATATTCGAGTTTGTCGTGCAAGAAGATGTTCTTGACCATAGTTCCCGAGAATGCGTCGTCGCCGAGGAATATGAGGTTCGGGAAATCTACGTCGATATCAAGCGTGAACATGCGCTTAAATGCAGCCTGGCCGATGTATTCGATGCCTTGTGGAATGTTGACTTCCATGCCCGGATACCAGGCGCCGCCGAAGCCGAGAGCGCCAATACCCTTGAGGGATTCCGGGAGAGATATTTTTTCGAGTCTTCTTGCATCGGTTGCAGAACAGTCAATGTCGGTTGGACCGCATTGATCTAGGATGTCTCGTAGCTCGGCCGCCCAGCTGGTCGATCCTCTTTGGAGCCAAAAGGCCGAGCCGCCAATATATTCGTAACCTTCGCCGACTGTAATGGTCTTGAGATATGGTAGATTCATGAAATACATTGGGGCGATGACATTTTTCTTTTCGTCTGGTTTTGCCCAACGTGCTTCAGGCTCGGAAATTGCGGCGCAGGTGTCTGGCAGCACGACGCCATAGTAGTCGGAGTTATTAGAGTTGTAACCGGTGCCACAGTCTATCTTCCAGGCCGGTTGCCACGAATCTGTTGGCAGATCTTCGTGGTAGTTACCCTCGTTATCGTAATGGTGAGCGTATTCGTCCATTGTGATGTGGGTGGCGCTTACTGGTTCGTCGGCTGCATATGGCGCAAGAACGACGAGCTCTTCGAGGGAGTAAGTAGGTTCGCCTTCTGGTGGCCTGCTATCACTAGTATATATGTTGTCTAGGGCGATGTAGAGTGGGATCGGGGTGCCGCTAGTGAGAGTGTCGTAAGCGACTGTTATCTTCTTCATATGCCCATTGCCTTTGAATAGTTCAACACCGAGTTTGTTGATAGACTTTGGAAGGTATAGCTCGCGAATGTCATTGTCTCTGAATGCGCGGTAATCGATGCGTTCGACGCCGGCAAAGTTTACTTCGGTCAGTCTTGCACCTTCGAATGCGCTTGCGCCGATATTCTTAATGCCAGTGTTCGTAAAGTCGAAGCTAGACAAGTTAGTGCCGGCAAAGGTTTCTGGAATAATTGTGTTCACGCCGTCGCCAAAAGTTATACTTTCGATGTGTTGGCAATCTTTGAAAAGACCAGCACCGGCCGTCATAGTATTAATAGTAATGTTTTTAATATTGGTGTTCTGGAAGATGTAGCTACCGCCGTAGATAGTCCCCGAAATAGTCACGGAAGTGTTAGCGCTATTAAAAGTGGAATCCTTGAACGTCTTCCAGCCGATGTAGTTGAAGTTGCTCGGCGTGAAATTAGTCAGTTTTAGCTTGTATCCAGAGAAAGCTCCTTCGGTGGAGTAGCTGGTTTCAAGTCGAAGCAATTTTGTCTCAGTGTTTGGGATAAAGCAAGGATCATCGCCGTAGCTGCTCCCGTTATTGATCCAGGAATATTGCGTCACGATGCAGCCGGTTAAAGTTTTCATTTCCTCCTGAGTGAGCGTGAAGGCCTCTTTTTCAGCGGTGGATTTTTGGTCCCAACCCGGAATTTGCTGTTCTATGTTTTCGATCCATTTTCCGTTGCTGTTTGTGCTGGAGAAGGGGCAATACCACTCATCCCATTCTGGCCTATAATTAGCGTCGCAAGCTGGGGCCCAAATCTTTAGGCCAATTTCGTTGCCAAGGACCATGTTTGGGCCAAATTTAAGTTCAGTTTCGACTGAAGGGTCGATGATTGGCGCTACGCCGAGGATCTGGATTTTGCTGGTCGAGGTCATATCGAGGACGGTAGTATTGGCCGTTGGGGTACGGCGAGTCACGGAAGGGAAGTCTATATCTTGTTGGTCTGGGTCGGCGCTTTTTAGGAGGTAGGTGTCGAGGTCGGCAGGGAGAGTTTCGCCGTCAGCGGTAACAAGGGATTTGATGTTTTCGAATGACGGGACAGTCACCGTAGTTGCGCTAGGTGTCTTGTCATAGAAGCGAATGCTTAGTTCGCTGCCGCCGCTGAGAGAATACTCCCAGCGGGCTTCGCCACTAGTGACGATGCCTTTTCCGCCCGTAGCGGAAGTAGAATTAGTGTTCAATAATGTAAAGATTGTGCTCAAAACAAGAGCACAAAAAGCAACAAAGACCCATTTGTTGCGTGTTTTTATGTTGGACATGACCTCTCCCTTTTTGTATGTGTTTTGACCCTTTTAATCTATTAAAGCACAAGCGTTTTGGAATTGCAAGTATGATAAACTAAATATATGAATTTTGGATATATAGGGTTGGTATTGGTTTTGTCGGTTGGTTCGATTATTTTGCATGAGTTAGCGCACGGCATAGTAGCCTATTGGTTAGGAGATCAGACCGCTAAACTTAATGGGCGCTTGACGTTAAATCCGATTAAGCATATCGATCCGTTTATGTCGATTCTCTTGCCGGTACTTCTCGCGATGGCCAATATGCCTATCTTTGGTGGGGCGAAGCCAGTACCAATAAATACGCGCAATCTTAAGGGCGGAGCATGGGGTTTTGCGTTGGTGGCAATTGCCGGCCCGCTCACAAACCTGATTTTAGCCTTTATTTTCTTCTTGTTTGGCCATTTTACGGGAGCGTTTTATGTCGATGGGTTCGGTGGCTTGTTGTGCTATATTGGGATGGTGCTTAATATGGGCTTTTGTTTATTCAATATTATTCCGATTCCGCCGCTTGATGGCAGTAGGGTATTATATGCATTGGCGCCAGATGGCGCGAGGGCATTTATGGAGACAATTGAAAAATACGGCATCATTATTATATATATAGTAATCTTGGTTGGCGGTACGGTCTTTTCGAAGTATATGGCGGCTGGGCAGAACGCGATCTTTGATGTGTTTCGCTTTATCGTGGGCGCACGTTAGTAGTATAATAAAAGTAGCCCCTTCGCACATGATTTTCCTGAATAATCATGTTTCAGGGGATTCGTGGTGGCTAAACTGTGGTTTAGCCGCATAAGAATCTACCCACCGTGTTCTTATCACGGGAAAACTTGCGGAGGAGCTTTTTTGATGCTTATGGTAAAATAGTGGTAGTATGAAGCAACGGATTCGGGTGACGGCAATCTGTAAGAAAGACGGCGATATTTTGCTCTTGAAACGTGCGGGCGGGCGCATGGATGGTGCGGAGATAGATTTTGAGCTCCCGACGGGGAAGATTATCTTCGGCGAGCAGCCGGAAGAGGCAATGGCGCGCGTGCTCTATGAAAATACGGGTGTACAGACTGCGAGCATGCAGCTCATGGACGTAGTTACATTTACGAATCTAGTCGGTTCGTCGCAGCTCGGTAGCTTATATATTGTATATGAGGTAAAAATTGGCGAAGAATCGACGATTAAGATGACTTCGGAACGTTATTCTTCGTACAAGTGGACACCGCTAACGGATACGACGAATTTGCCACTCGATGAGGCAACGATGATGGTCTTGCAAATTACCTCGACGAAAGGCGTTGAGGTGAAGCCGAAATTGCGTCAGATTGGTGGCGAGCAGGTGGCGCCAGAGAGTGATACTGCGACGGTCTACACTGATGGCGCGAGCCGTGGTAATCCGGGGCCAAGCGGTATTGGGTATTATATTATTGGTGCAGATGGGCGCGAGCTCAAGCGTGGCGGCGAGTTCCTCGGCATGTCGAATTCGCGCCTCGCGGAATACTACGGCCTCAAAGAGGGCATCGAGCAGGCAATTGAACTTGGCCTCAAACGCGTGAGCTTTATTAGTGATAATCTGATGATGGTAAACCAGATGAACGGTGTCTATAAGGTGAAAAATCAGGATCTCATGCAGGTCTACTTCGATGTCTTGGAGCTTCTAAAGAACTTTGAAAGCTATTCTTTCACGCATGTGCCGCGTTCGCAGAACAAAGAAGCGGACACCGAGGCGAACAGGGTCATCGACGAAGGTCTCGCTAGAGGCGAGTACTAATTTGTGTTATAATATACGTTAGCTCGTTCAATGTAGCCGCTGGCCTGAAAAATGGCGAGAGGAAAGTCCGGGCAGCACAGGATACGATAGTTGCTAACGGCAACCGCGCGCAAGCGTAGGAACAGTGCCACAGAAACGATACCGCCTTCGGGTAAGGGTGAAAAGAGTGGGGTAAGAGCCCACAGGTTTTGCTGGTGACAGTGAGACGGGGTAAACTCTATCGGCTGCAAGGAGACCTAGATACCGTGATCCGCGGATGGTCGCTTACCGCTCGACTTCGTGAGCAATCGCGAAGCTAGATAGATGGCTACAGGCTGCACTTCGGTGTAGTTACAGAACCCGGCTTATTAGAGCGAGCTCCTAGTAGATATCAAAAAGGACGCCTTAACGGCGCCTTTTTTGCGATTAATATTCGCTACGGCGTTTTTTGTCTAGGGCCTGGTCGCTATCGGTGGCGAGGTATTTAATAAATACTCCTTGAGCGAGAGCATCGCCGCGCTTGAAACTGTGGGCTTCAGTGTCCTCATTCTGGACTTTAATCCAGATGTGACCTTCGTTGTCGGGGTTATTATAGTAATCGGCGTCGATTAGACCGACCTGGTTGCAGAGGCGGATATTATATTTGAAGCCGGTTTTGCTGCGGTCGACAATAAGGAGAACTTCGTCTGTTTGAAAATGGGCTTTTAGACCAGTAGGGAGCTTGGCGGTTTCGCCTGGCTCTAGGGTAAGATCGGATAAAAGAGGGAAGTCGTAGCCGGCAGCGGCGGCGGTGCCGCGATGCGGGATGGCTAGACTCTCATAGAGGTCGCGGTCGTCGGCGACGTCTTTTTTGAATTGTTCAAAGCTAATCTTTTCGAAGTCTCTCATATGTATATATTATACAGTACAAAAAATATCTCCGGTTGCCCAGAGATATTTTTATTCAGCTGTCTTACTTGACGCTTTCGCAAACAGCGGTGAAGGCTTTTGGATCGTTGACGGCGAGGTCAGCGAGGACCTTGCGATCGAGTTCGATACCTTTGTTCTTCATGCCGCTCACCAGCTTGCTGTAGCTGATACCGTTGTCACGAGCAGCATTATTGATGCGGGTGATCCAAAGAGCGCGAAGGTCGCGTTTCTTGTTACGGCGATCACGGTAAGAATAGCGCAATGATTTGATAACACCTTGCTTCGCGAGGCGGAAGCTACGGGTGCGGTAATGCTGCATACCCTTGGCAGCAGCGAGAATCTTTTTGTGCTTTGCGCGAGCAGCAACTCCACGTTTAACTCTCATGATTAAGCTCCCAATGCAGTTTTAACGTTTTTAGCGATTTTGCCCTTGACGGTGCCAGGGGTCTTCATGTTGCGCTTGCGCGCCTTGGACTTCTTAGCCAAGATATGGTTACCGAATGCACGTTCGCGCATGATTTTACCAGTCTTGGTAATGCGAACACGCTTAGCGGTACCCTTATGGGTTTTGAGTTTTGGCATGTTATACCTTTCCTACTTTAGTTAATATTCGAGACGCTTTGGGGTGTAGGGAACCGGTGGGCGTCTATGCAGCCTCTACTTATGGCGAACCGTAAAGCTGAGGTTGCGTCCAGCCATCTGGGCTTTGCCGTCGACGACAACGTCGGCGCCAAGCTTTTCGATGATGCGATTCATCAATTCATCGCCGATTTCCTTGTGGGCCATTTCGCGGCCACGGAAAACGATCATGATTTTGACGCGATCGCCGTCCTCGAGTAATTCGAGGGTTTTGCGGACTTTAATATTGAGGTCATTCTCCCCAATTTTCAAACCGAGTCTAATCTGTTTGAGTTCACTGCTTTTGGCGTTCTTCTTTGCGCGAGATTGTTCCTTCATCTTTTGGTACTGATATTTGCCCCAATCGATGATTTTGACAACTGGTGGATTGGCGTTAGGGGAAATCTCCACTAAATCCAAACCTGCGTCGCGAGCCTTGAGCTGCGCATCGCGGCTAGACATAATGCCTAACTGCGCTCCATCAGCACTTATAACGCGTACCTCGGGGTAACGGATATCTCCGTTGATGCGAGTACGAGATGTAGGATTACTGATAGTTTTGCTCCTCAAAAATTAGACTTGTTATGGGGTAGATTATAACAAAAGGGGTGAAAAAATGCAAGCGGTTATTCCAGATTTGGGCCGATGTCGCGAAATTGGAGCGCCTCGAGGACGTGGGTGGCTTCGATTTGTGGCATATTATCGAGATCGGCGATGGTGCGAGCAACCTTAATGAGCTTGAAATAACTGCGGGCGGAGAGAGCGAGCTTCTTTGCGGCATCTTCGAGGATAAGGCTAGCTTCCTTAGTGCGCGGGCAATACCGGGCAGTCTCGTAAGAGCTTAGCGAGCCGTTAAGCTTGTCTTGGCGGGTCTGTTGGCGCCTAGCGGCGGCGGCGATTTGACGTTTAGCACTAGCATGTTGGCGAGTGCTAATTGTTGTATTTTTTACTAAAACAGAGCTGTCAGTGTGTGGCATGCGAACGGTCATATCGATACGGTCAAGCAATGGTCCGGAAAGGCGGCGGAGATAATTGACGCGCTGGGTCGGGTTGCATTTGCATTCGTGACGGTCGTCGCCGTAGTAGCCGCAGGGGCAGGGGTTCATAGTGGCGATGAGCATGAAGTTGGCCGGGAAGCTGACGCGCTGTTTGGCGCGCGCAATCGTGACCGTGTGGCTCTCGAGCGGCTGGCGGAGGGCTTCGAGGAGGTCACGGCGGAACTCGGGCAACTCGTCGAGATATAGGACGCCGGTATGTGCGAGCGAGATTTCGCCCGGCAGACCGCTACTGTCGCCAATAAGTGCGGCGCGCGAGGCGCTGTGATGCGGTGCACGGAAGGGGCGCTCATTTAACATAGTTATTCGATCTTCAACGAGCGAGTGGAGCTTGGTAGCTGCGATGGCCTCCTCGCGACTGGGTGGCGGCAGGAGGCTTGGCGCGCACGATGCGAGCAGGGTTTTACCGGAGCCGGGTGGGCCGTAGAGCAGGAGATTGTGGTGGCCGGCGAGCGCGACGGTCAATGCGCGTTTGGCTTGATCCTGACCAATAATTTGATCAAGAAAAGCATAAGCGGTATCTGTATGTGTATTTTTTACAACATTATTTTTCGGGAGATGTTCGGGAGCAGGGGACTGAACAATTCCTTTAAGCGTAAGCACGAGCTCGCGCAGGTTGTCAACAGGGGTGATGGACAAGTTTTTTAGACGCAGAAAGCGGACTTGCTCGGCGTTTTGCTTTGGCAAATAGAGCTTCCGGAAACCGTGTTTCGTAGCACATTCGGCGATGTTAATTATGCCTCTCACGGGCCGTAAATGGCCGTCTAAGGCCAGTTCGCCCACGAACATGGAATTCGCTATGTCGCGGGTCAAGAGCTGCCCTGTGAGAGCTAAAACGTTGACTGCGATGGCGAGATCGAGGTAGTTGCCAGACTTCTGGAGGCTCGCTGGCGCCAGGTTGATAGTTAGCTTGTCTCTTGGGAAATATAGCTCGGAGTTACGAACGGCGGCACGGATGCGCTCGCGGCTCTCATCGATGGTCCTGCTAGCGAGACCAACGATATTGAAGCTTGAAAGCCCCTTGCTCGTATCGCCTTCGACGGTGACGAGCTCGGCACTAAAACCTCTTGGGATTGATGAATATGTTTTTGGTGTTGTCATCCCTGGAGTGTAGCTCCGCCTTATCTTGAAAGAGAAGCTTAAGTATGATAAAATCTCTGTTAGGTCTGGGGCTGACAAAGCTTAGACGGATTATTGACAGTATGCAGGCGAGTCGAGTTGTACCGTAAGTACTCTAGTAAATGCAGAAAAAACTGCTAGTAAGCACGTGGCTTTCATGCCAGCTTACGCCTAAGATCTTAATTAATTAGGTCTTTGTCGGATCACTCGAGATACCATAGCGTGATATCGATATCATAACTCTTGGTATGAAGGCTGACCTCTTGGCAGGGGTTAGCACGAAAATTTAGCCATGGCGCGCGGCGGGTTTTGTTTATTCCAGCCTCCGCTTTAAGCCAAGATTAAAAGAATAGACTATGCTCGTAGAATGCGTACATGGAGATTTTTCGGACCCGGAGGCAGTATCCGGCAGCTCCACCATTCGTTTTGAAAAAGAAAACACCCCCTCGGGTCAAGAGAGGGTGTTTTTGTTTGTTTTTAACTCCACACTTTGGGCGAGTTTTGGGTCAGAATAAAAAAAGGAAAAAGGACCGGCAACTGCGAGTAAAACCGATCCTTTTTCAAGTGGAGTGTGGAGTTATATTTTGGAATCGATTTTTGTTTTTGGCCTTTGCGCAAAGTTTTTACTCAAAAGCTACCTCTATAATAAGCCCCCCATAATGCTAATGTCAATAAAATTAGTGTTGTAATATATACAACGTTTGTGTGTAAAATGCGAGCACGTTGTGGACGAAAATACAACAGAAAAATGAGCAAATAATAAAAACAACATGTCGCGGAAAATGAACACAAATAGTCGGGCAGTGCGGCGCGATTTTTGTTGGCTGGAATGCGCCGGGAATGCTTCGTGAACACGGATCTAGCGCAGAAAACGAGGGTTTTCGCGTTAGTTGTTGTATATATTACAACAAAGTGAATAATGAAATTATATCTGTTTGGAGCCGTATTGTTGTAAAAAATACTACAAATTTTGAGCAAATATATTATTGACTTTTTTGTCTCGGTCTGCTATAGTGAAGCTATGCTTGAACAGAAATAAAAACAAGCAAAACAAACATAAAAACGGAGTGCACATGGATTAGAGGAAAAGTATTTGGCGTAGTAATAGCTTATTTCTAGCCATAAATTACAACTCTAGGAGTAAGCTAACAGCTCCGCCAAAACTTAACGAGAGTTAAGGAGCGTAGAGCGCGTAAAGAGCAAAGTAATACTAGCACATTGATACCCAGTAAACAGAGTATTGCAGGATTCTTTACAAGGACAATGCCTCTCTATACGAGAGGCGGTCAATGAAGCTAATAGGTAGAGCCAAAGGTTGCGGCTCTAAGTAATGTATATATTTGCCGGATAACCCTCTCTACCTTTAGCTTTTAGGATCATCTTGTGAGGGGCGAGGCCAGAATGGGGCTTCAGAATTAGTTGTGAGTGGTGCAGAAGCGCATGTTATAATGGGCTTATGCATAAATTACTACTAATTGTGAGTGCAATCGCATTCATTATTCTGATGGCTATGATGTTCCTAACATCACCGAGCGAAGTAGGTCCGGTAGGTGTTTTAGTATTTTTTACAATATCCTACTTGTTCTTCTTAGGGCTTGCAGTACTATGCTGCAGGCTGTTTTTTTGGCTTCGCAGCAAGATGAACAAGGCAAAAGCAGGGAATGTCGAAAAGAAGAGTTTGCGCTATGGACTTGTAATCGCAATCGCCCCCGTGACGCTCGTCTTGGCATGGTCGTTTGGCGGCATTACGATTGCTGAAGTTGCATTAATTTTTGGACTCGAGATACTTTTGTGCTTTTTGACGTCACGTAATGTGATATAATAATGCTTATGGATAATAAGGGAGGTTCTAGCGCCGCTATTAGTGGTGGTTCTGGCGAGAACACCGGCTTTTTGAATGCTCCCGAAAATCTGACGGGGGCAGTTGAAAATTTTGAGGCAGCCTTTAATAGTGGGCCGATAGCGCCTGATGAGACTGGCGAGCAGGCGGAGGCACCCGTTGATGATGCTCCAGAGATGGGGACTCCTGAAGAGCGTGCGGAAGTGGCGGAATTGGCCGCTAAACCGCAGGAAGAGCCTTCTTTAGTAGAGCAGGAGGTCCAAGAATTTGGACAAATTCTTGAGACACATTCGAAGCGTAATGAAGACGACATCGACAAGAGGGTTGCCGCCGAATTTAGTCGTGACATGAAGAAATACGAGAACGATCCGGCGACGTTGGCTTCGGTAGTTGCGGGCGAAAGCTGGAAATACATGGAGGCAGTTTTTGGTAGGCGTAGAGGTGATGGCCTGAATGGCACAGGAGCAGCCGCAGCATGACAGTAGAAGGGGTGGTGACAATTGTGGTGGTGGCAGTTGTGCTGGTTGTAGCCGCTGTAATAGCCTGGAAGCTTTACGTTAGCTCGAGAAGATCGCGCAAGAATTATGCGCGCTCTTTGAAACTAGTACCAATGCTTATTCATTTGCCGCCGAGCACGGACGATGTGCAGGTCGGTGGACGCGATGAGCGCGATGTGATTGGCGAACAGATTTCTGAGGCGCAGGTGATGTATAGCATTATTGCGTCGACGGTGAAAAAAGGCTGGAAGGCGAAGATCGAGGGGCAGAAACATCTGAGCTTTGAGGTTATCGCGCACGACGGCTTTATTAAGTACTATGCGGTTGTTCCGGCAGTGTTGACGGAGACAGTGAAGCAGGCCGTGACAGCATCGTATCCATCGGCCCGTCTAGAGGAAGTAGACGAGATTAACTTCTTTAGTAAGGAAGGCAAAATCGATGGCGTCGCCGGTGGCGAGATGCGCCTAAAAGAGGAGTTCCACCTCCCGATTGCGAGCTACGAAGATACGAAGCGTGACGCAAGCATCGGTATTATTAACGCCTTATCTAACGCAAAGAAGGGTGATGGCATCGGTATTCAGATTTTGTTCCGCCCGACGGACGGCAACTGGGCGAAGCTCGCGCAAATGAAGGCCAATGACATCAAGGAAGGCAAAAAATCAAAGAAAGCCGGTGCCGGCACATTGAACAAATTAGTTACTGGCGCGGGTAATTTAGTTGGAGACTTGGCTGAGGCGCTTTGGAAACCGCCTGAGGCTCATGAGAGCGAAAAAGATAGCCCAGAGCAACATCAGCTTTCGAACCTCGATCAAGAAAAAATACAACGTATCGAAGAAAAAACTAAACATCCGGGCTTCGAGGTTTTGATTCGCGTGGTTGCGAGCTCTTCGACGCACGCTAGGGCAGAGGCTTTGCTTGGCGGCGTGGTCTCGGTTTTCTCGCAGTTCGATTTGCCACAATATAACGGCTTTAAATATGATTTCTTGAATAATACTAGTGAATTGACGCGCAATTTCATTTTGCGTTGGTTCCCGCAAGAATATAGCAGCATGGTTCTAAATAGCATGGAGCTAGCAAGTATTTTCCACTTGCCGAGCCAGAATGCGATTCCGACCAGCCAGGTTGAGCGCCAGGCAGTGAAGCAAGTTGATGGCCCAACGAAGATCCCAGAAGAGGGTGTTGTGCTCGGTGTTAACGAGTTCCGCGGCGAACAGAAGGTCATCCGCTTGCAGGCAAACGACCGCCGCCGCCATACCTATGCGATTGGTGCCACGGGCTCTGGTAAATCTGTACTTCTCGAGAATATCGCCTATCAGGATATGTGCGATGGGCGTGGGTTCTGTTTTATTGATCCACACGGTGATGCGGTTGAGTGGTTGCTCAGCCGCGTGCCAGAGGAGCGTCTCGACGACGTGATTCTATTCGAGCCTGGTAGCATGGATAATCCGGTCGGTATGAACATGTTCGAGTTCGACCGCGAGGATCAGAAGGACTTTATTGTTCAGGAAAGTATTAACATGCTGGTGTCGCTCTACGACCCAGGAAACCAGGGCATCTTTGGTGCACGCGCTCAGCATATGTTCCGCAACGCGGCGCTTCTTCTCATGAGTGATCCGAATGGCGGTACCTTTGTCGATATTCCGCGCTGTTTTATCGATCCGGAGTTTGTGAAGCAGAAGTTACAATATGTGAAAGATAGGAATGTCTTCGACTACTGGACAAAGGAATTCCCGGCTTCGCAGAAATCTAGTGACGCTGGCGAGGTAACGACTTGGTTCGTTTCGAAGTGGGGTCCATTCCTTTCGAACAAGATGATGTGTAACATTCTTGGCCAGATAAAGTCAGGCTTCAACCTTCGCGATATCATGGATAACAAGAAGATTCTTCTCGTGAACCTTTCGAAGGGTACGACCGGCGAGCTCAACGCAAGGCTTCTTGGTATGATTTTCGTGATGAAATTCCAGGCAGCAGCAATGAGCCGCGCAGATACGCCGGAGGACCAGCGCCAAGACTTCTGTCTCTTCGTAGACGAGTTCCAGAACTTTGCAACAGAGAGCTTTGAGTCGATTCTATCTGAGGCGCGCAAATACCGCCTGAATCTTGTGCTTGCTAACCAGTTTATGACGCAGCTTACTGATAAGATTCGCGAGGCGATTATCGGTAACGTTGGTACGATTATGTCTGGTCGTATTGGCGTGACGGACGCGGAGCTCATGGAAAAGGCGTTTACGCCAGTATTTACCGCCGAGGACCTTCATAAACAGCCGAACTATAACTGGATTGCGACGGTAATGATGTTTAATACGCCGACAGCGCCGTTTACAATGCGCTCTTTGCCGCCGATGGGCGAGGGCAGCCAAGAGCTGATGCAGAAGATTCGCGAATATGTCCTCACGAAGTATGGTCGTCCACGCGCGGAGGTGGAGGCAGAAATCGAAGAGCGTTTGACGGTTGCTTCGCCGCCGAAGAAAGATGAACCAAAAGCGAACGCGGTTGGTCAGACGGCTGCTCCGAAGAAAACTTTCCTTGATTCTTGGTTAGAGAAGCGCGCAGCGGTGGAAAAGCAAGAGAAAGCCAATGCAGGCGCAGATCCAACTCCGATTACGGTGCCGAAAGTCTCAGTTGCTCCGACTGCAAAGATGATCGAGGAGACACCGCGCGAAGAGGCGACGAGCTTGGCGGAAAAATCGACCGCGCCAGAGACGAGAATGGTGAATGAGGAAGAGTTGATGTCGTTTAAGTCGACTGCGAAACCGGCCGAACCGCAGAAGGCGTCGGTAGAGTCTGCTCAACCATCTCAGCCGGCCCCTAAGCAGGACGATAAGCCAGCCGAAGATAATGGCGGCATTCGCACAGAAAAGAATAACGCAGACGAAGTAGTGTTGCGTTGGCGATAAAAACCATATAAATATATGGTTTTGAGTCCAGAAGGGCCTTAGAAGCGATTTTAGAGGCCTTAGACTTGATTTTTTGGGGTGAGTTGTGCTAAAATAGTTATGTTATATAAAAAAGTTGAGGTAAATGTAAAATGGCTGCAGCAGCTAAGAAGTCCGGTGGGGCCGACGAAGAGTACAATGCGTCCGAAATTCAGGTTTTGGAAGGGCTCGAGCCAGTGCGCAAGCGCCCTGGTATGTACATCGGCTCAACTGGTTTTGATGGCCTTCATCACCTTATCAAGGAGATTGCAGACAACTCCATCGATGAGGCGATTGCCGGTTACGCTACCCATGTTAAGGTTACGCTCCTTAATGACGGTGGCTGTCGCGTCGACGATGATGGTCGTGGTATCCCTGTAGATATCCACCCAAAAACAAAACTATCTACACTAGAAACAGTATTAACAGTGCTCCACGCTGGCGGTAAGTTCGGCGGTGGTGGCTACAAGGTCTCATCCGGCCTCCACGGCGTGGGTTCTTCGGTGGTGAATGCGCTTTCGACGCATATGATTGCCGAGGTTTATCGTGACGGTAAGATTAACCATATCGAGTTCGATACTGGTAAGACCGTAAAGCCAATCGAGGTTACTGGTAAGACTGAAAAACAGGGTACGAGCATTACGTTCTATCCAGATCCAGCAATCTTTAAAGAAACGACAACCTTCGATTATGACTGGGTAGTGAACTATCTTCGCCACCAGGCATATCTAACGAAGGGCGTCCTCACCTCTGTCCATGATGAGCGTACGGGCAAGACTGACTCCTTCTACTTCGAAGGCGGTATCAAGAGCTACGTTCGCCGCCTTAACGAGGGCAAGGAAGTGGTCTCCGACGATATCTTCTACGTCGAAAAACAGGTAGAGGATAGCGGTGTCGAGATTGCGGTTCAGTATAATGATTCTTTCTCGGAAACGATGCGCCCATTCGCAAACAACGTGCTCACCCCAGATGGCGGTACTCACGTCGTTGGTTTCCGTACGGCAATGAACCGTGTTATTAATGATTATGCCCGCAAGAACGGTCTCCTCAAGGAAAAGGAAGACAACCTTACTGGTGACGATATTAAGGAAGGTCTCACCGCAGTTATCTTGGTGAAGCTTCCAGATCCACAGTTCGAAGGTCAGACCAAGAATAAGCTTGGTAACCCAGAAGTTCGTGGTTATGTCGATAAGGTTACGAGCGAATACTTCGCTTACTACCTCGAAGAACATCCAGATATTGCAAAGAAGATTGTCCAGAAGGCGACTCTCGCTGCACGCGCCCGCAAGGCTGCACGCGCGGCACGTGATAACGTTATTCGTAAGGGTGCATTCGAAGGTCTCAACTTGCCTTCGAAGCTTGCCGACTGTTCTTCTCGCGATCGTACCGAGTGTGAGCTCTTCATCGTAGAGGGTAACTCCGCTGCCGGTTCCGCAAAGGAAGGTCGCGATTCGAAGATTCAGGCAATCCTCCCGCTTCGTGGTAAGGTACTCAACACCGAGCGCGCACGCCTCGATAAGATGTTTGCGAACGCAGAGCTTGTTTCGCTCATCAAGGCGCTTGGCGTCGGTATTGGTGATACCTTTGATATTAATGGTCTGCGTTATTACAAGATTGTGTTCATGACGGATGCCGATGTCGATGGTGCGCATATCTCAACTTTGCTCCTCACATTCTTCTTCCGTTACATGCCAGAGGTTATCAAGGCTGGTCACGTATATCTTGCAAAGCCACCTCTATTTGGCCTCATCAAGGGTACGGGCAACACTCGTAAGATCGAATATATCTACAACGAGGAAGCTCTCGAGCAGACTTTGACTAAGCGTATCGAAGAGCGTAAAGCTGCCGGTACGAAGATTAATCCAGAAGACGAGCGCTTCAAACAGGCTGGCTACACCGCACAGCAACGCTTTAAGGGTCTTGGCGAGATGGACGCAGCTCAGCTTTGGGAGACCACAATGAATCCAGCTAACCGTACGCTTATCCGCGTGAACATTGAAGATGCCGAGAAGGCTGACGCAATCTTCACCAAGTTGATGGGCGACGAAGCAGAACTCCGTAAAAACTTTATTCAATCGAGAGCGGCCACGGTCGACTTGGATGATTTGGACTTCTAGGAGGGAATGAGAAATGGTAGAAAAGAAGAAAATGAACGAAAATCCAGAAGATGAGCGCGACGAGAGCAAAGTCGGTAACGTGCCAGATAGCGCGGACGACAAAGGCGTCGACGAAACGCTCGGAACAACCACCCCAGAAGAAGGTGAAGAAATCGTAAAGGTCGGCAACCTCAAGGCTCATCTCGCTGAAGATGGTGTCGAAGAGCTCACGGTAGAGAACGTGATGGAAGATAGCTTCCTTCGCTACTCGATGTCTGTGCTTATCGATCGTGCACTTCCAGATGTGCGTGACGGTCTCAAGCCGGTGAACCGCCGTATTCTTTATGCAATGAATAAGAACGGTTGGAAGGCTCCACACGCAACGGTCAAGTCCGCTCGTATCGTCGGTGAAGTTATGGGTAAATACCACCCACACGGCGATTCGTCGATTTATGACTCGATGGTGAACCTTGCTCAGCCTTGGAAGATGCGTTATACGCTCGTCGAAGGTCAGGGTAACTTCGGTTCGATGGACGGCGATGAGCCGGCCGCATCGCGCTATACCGAGGCCCGCATGGACAAGGTTGGCGCAGAACTCCTAACTGATATTGAGAAGAACACCGTTGATTTCCGCGACAACTTCGATGGTACCGAACAAGAGCCAGTAGTGCTCCCGGCAGCATTACCGAACATTCTCTTGAACGGTCAGATGGGTATCGCCGTCGGTATGGCAACCAATATTCCTCCGCATAACCTCGGTGAGGTCGTGGATGCAACGATTGCTCAGATTGACAACCCAGATATTACGCTCGAAGAGCTCATGAAGCACGTGAAGGGCCCAGATTTCCCAACGGGTGCCGAGGTCTACGGTGGCGCACCGATGAAGCAGGCCTATGCAACCGGTCGTGGTTCGGTGACGATTCGCGCCATTGCTAATATCGAAGAGAAGAAGAACGGTCGCTTCGCAATTGTTATTACTGAGGTGCCTTATGGTATGAGCAAGGAAGCCTTCGTCGAGAAGGTCCGTGAGCTCGTAATGGCAAAGAAGCTTGATCATATCGCTGACGCACGTGACGAGTCCGCTCGCGGCAAGGTTCGCGTCGTGGTTGAGCTCAAGAAGGACGCCTTCCCGAAGAAGATTTTGAACCAGCTCTACAAGCTAACTGGTCTTCAGACTAGCTTCCATTATAATGTTCTCGCGCTCGTCGATGGCATTCAGCCAAAGGTGATGGGCCTCAAGGAGATTCTCTCGGAGTTTATTAAGCACCGCCAGAAGGTGGTTCGCCGCCGCACTGAATTTGACCTCATGAAGGCAAAGGAACGTGCCCATATCCTCGAAGGTTTGAAGATTGCACTCGATCACATCGATGAAGTCATTAAGACGATTCGCGAATCTTATGATGACGCAGACAAGCGCCTCATGGACCGCTTCGGTCTCTCTGAGATTCAGGCCGCCGCTATCCTCGCGATGCAGCTTCGCCGCCTCCAAGGTCTCGAACGCGATAAGATTGAGAATGAACTCAAGGAACTCCATGAGCTTATCGCTAAGCTCGAGGCAATCCTTGCTTCCGAACAGGCTATTCTCGACGTTATCAAGGAAGAACTCCTTGCTATGAAAGAGAAGTATGGCGATCCTCGCCGCAGTAAGATTATTAATCACGAGCTCGGTAAGTTCGCTGAGGAAGATTTGATTCCAGATGAAGAAAGTGTAGTACTTCTTACTGCTCAGGGCTACGTGAAGCGCGTGCTTCAGAATGACTTCAAGAAGCAGAACAGAGGTGGCAAGGGGCGCCGCGGTATGACGACCAAGGAAGAGGATGTGATTGATACGATTATCTTGGCCAACTCCCATGATTATCTGTTATTCTTCACGAACCAGGGTCGTATTTTCCGCATCAAGGCTTACGAAATCCCACAGTCCTCGCTTGTCGCAAAGGGTACGGCTTCCGTGAACCTCTTGAGCCTTCACCCAGAAGAGAAGATTACCTCGGTAATTAAGTCTGGCTCTGAAGCAGGCGATGATGGTTACCTCTTTATGGCAACTACCAAGGGTACGATTAAGAAGACTTCGCTCAAGGATTACGCCAATATCCGTACGAACGGTCTCATCACGATTAAGCTCGATGATGGCGATGAACTTCGCTGGGTGCGCGCTACGACTGGCGAGAATGAGATTATTATCTCTACCTCCGCTGGTCAGGCAGTTCGCTTCAACGAGAAGGAAGTCCGCCCAATGGGTCGCGCCGCTCGCGGTGTCCGTGGTGTCCGTCTCCGTCCAAACGATACAGTGGTCGGCATGGACGTCGTATCTGACCCAGAGAACCAGAAGTTGATTGTTATCTCGACGAAGGGCTACGGTAAGATGACTGCTGCAATGAACTTCCCACCACATAAGCGTGGCGGCGTAGGCGTCAAGGTGGCCGCGATTACCTCTAAGACTGGCCCAATCGCAGCGGTTCACACGCTCGATCCAGAGGCGAAGGAAATCATTATGATGTCCACCGATGGTCAGGCAATCCGCGTCGCAGTTAAGGATATTCCAACCTTGGGCCGCGCAACGCAGGGTGTCCGTGTGATGCGCCTCAATGATGGCGATGCAGTCGCTTCGATCGGTATCTTGCCGAAGGAAGAAGAAGAGGAGGAATCCTCCGAGGCCTCTGGTAAGGCCGCCGAGAAGCCTGCTGAGAAAGAAGAGAAGTAACGAGATTTCTCAAACGAAAATACCCCTGTTAGTCGGGGGTATTTTTGTTGGAACAGGCGATAATACTTGACAATTTAAGCCGGTTGTGCTATAATAGATGCATACGTATATTTACAGATGCTATACAAATGTCTAAAACGATATGCTCTAAGATATATCTCGTAGCAACAGGCGTAGAGTGATTTAGCTCTTAGAGTAATTGGAAGAGTTTAGAATAAAACGTGGGCTTTGCTCAATTTGAGGAACGTAAGCAGGGGGGCGAAAAGCCGAAGCCGCCTTCTTCCGGGCAAGACCTTTAGGACCCTGACCCACCGAGTATATTCATGAATAGTAGATAGCGTATGTAACTTGAAACTCTCTTGCTAATGCGAGGGAGTTTCTTTTTTTATGCTAAAATATAGCTATGGAAAACGTTGAAGGACTCGGTGGGTTGCTCGCATTCATGATTGGATGGCTCGTAGCACAATCCAGCAAATTTGTTATTGATTTAGTAAGAACTAAGGGGCGTATGACCGGCAGAGAAGCGTTCGACTGTTTCTTTAAGAGCGGTGGCATGCCTAGCGGCCACACAGCGAGCTTTTCGGGCTTAACCACATTCTTTATCGGCCAATACGGGTTCTTCGCTCCTATCAGCGTTCTAGCGCTTTGTATGACCATTATTGTTGTATATGACGCGGTCAATGTGCGCTATGCCGTGGGCGAGCAGGGCAAATTCCTTAATAATATGGCTTCGGAAAAGGGAATTAATAGCAAACAAGTCAAGGTAATTGAGGGGCACACAGTCCCGCAAGTAATTGTTGGCGCCATCTTGGGCATCACGATCGGCGCTTTAATGGCGCTTTGCTTCTAAAAAAGTCTAAAAAAGTCGAAAAAAGTGCTTGACTTGCCCGTTTGGATGGTATAAGATTAGATATAGTTTTAACTGCGAGCGAGGTAGTCTAACTATAGACGCTTGTTAGTTAAGGCTTTTAATAGTTTTTTAACAATTTAGTGTGCAATTAATTATCAACGTCAGTCTTTTATTTATTTGAGTTTTCAAATTCACATTTTTATGGAGAGTTTGATCCTGGCTCAGGATGAATGCTGGCGGCATGCCTAATACATGCAAGTCGAGCGGTAACAGGACTAGCTTGCTAGTTGCTGACGAGCGGCGGACGGCTGAGTAACGCGTGGGAACGGACCCCAAACTGAGGGATAACTAGTCGAAAGATTAGCTAATACCGCATGTGATCTTCGGATTAAAGCTTTCGAGCGGTTTGGGACTGGCCTGCGTACGATTAGATAGTTGGTGAGGTAATGGCTCACCAAGTCGACGATCGTTAGATGGTTTGAGAGGATGATCATCCAGACTGGGACTGAGACACGGCCCAGACTCCTACGGGAGGCAGCAGTAGGG
>CAMZEA010000014.1 GCA_947305655.1 uncultured Candidatus Saccharibacteria bacterium
TCTGTTCTTGGAAATAAGTATCGTATTTATCGAGCGGATGCGCAGAAATATAGAGGCCCATCAAATCACGCTCCCACATCAACTTCTCTTTATCCGTGTATTTTGTCGGCGCCGGGACAATTTCTACCTCTGGCACCTCTGCTGCCGCACCCATCGCGCCAAAGAGGTCGGTCTGGCCTGACGCTGCATCCTTCTGCATCTTGTTGCCGTAGGCCTGGATCTTATCAAGGTTGAATAGCAAATCCGAACGGTCACCGAAGCTGTCAAACACGCCCGTCTTAATCGCGGATTCCCAACTCTTCTTGTTAAACTTCGTTGCGTTCACGCGCTTAGCGAAATCACAAATCGACTTGAACGGTCCGTTCTGCGTGCGCTCTTCGACCACCTCCTCGGCAAGCGCCTTGCCCATACCCTTAATCGCAGCAAGACCAAAGCGAATCTTCTTCTCTTTGCCCACGGTAGCGAAATCCGGGTAAGACTCATTAATATCTGGACCAAGCACCGGAATGCCCATGCGTTTACATTCGGTCATTTCAATCGCAAGACGATCCGTCCAACGCATATCTGCGGTCATAAGTGCCGCCATGAAAGCATCAGGATAATAAGTCTTAAGATATGCAGTCCAATAAGCAACCAAGGCGTAGCACGCGGCGTGGCTCTTGTTGAAACAATAGTTAGCGAAGTCGAGCAACTGACTCCAGAAAGTCTCAGCAATCTCTTCCGTTGCCCCACCAACTTTCACTGCACCTTCAATGAAGAGCGGCTTCATCTTATTCATGAGGTCAACCTTCTTCTTACCCACGGCCTTGCGCAAAGTATCCGCCTGACCGCCCGTAAAGCCGCACCATTCCTTTGACGCCTGCATGAACTGCTCCTGATAAATCAAAATACCATAGGTATTCTTGAGCGAATTCTCGAGACCAGGGTGGAGATAAGTAATTGGTTCTTCTCCGTGTTTACGCTTAATGAAGCTCTCAATGAACTGCATCGGGCCCGGACGATAAAGCGCGTTCATAGCGATAAGATCATCAAATGCCGTCGGCTGAAGCTCACGGAGATAGCGCTTCATGCCCGCAGATTCAAACTGGAATACGCCCGTCGTATCGCCGCGGCGGAACAACGCATACACATTGTCGTCATCAAGCGGCAACTTATTCATATCAATCACCTTGCCATGTACCTTCTTAATAATGCGCAAGGTCTGCTGAATCACCGAAAGGTTAGATAGGCCGAGGAAGTCCATCTTAAGAAGGCCAAGCTCCTCAACCTGTGGGCCAGGATACTGCGTTGCAAGAGGGCCCTTGGCCGAAACTTCAAGCGGCATGAACTTCACGAGATCATCTGGAGCAATCACCACGCCACAAGCGTGCACGCCGTGGCTACGAATCGTGCCCTCAAGTCTCATCGCGAGGTCAATCACCTCTTTTGCGGTCGGATTTGTTTCGTATTCCTTCTTCAGATCAGGCTCATTTACAATGGCGTCTTTTAGCTTCACATGGTGGCCCATCACCGGATCCGGTACGAGCTTCGCGAGCCTATCCGCCTCAGCATATGGCACATCGAGAACGCGCGCCACATCGCGCACGGCGTTCTTCGCCATCATCTTACCGAAGGTCACGATGTTACTCACGCGGCCTTTGCCGTACTTCTGCGTACAGTACTCAATCACCTCATCACGGCGGTTATCTTGAATATCGGTATCAATATCCGGCATCGAGATACGGTCAGGGTTCAAGAAGCGCTCAAAGAGCAAGTGGTACTTCAAAGGGTCGAGGTCAGTAATGTGAATTGCATACGCAAGCAGCGAACCAGCCGCCGAACCACGCCCCGGACCGTAAATAATTCCCTGGTTCTTGCCCCAGTTAATGAAGTCCTGAACGATAAGGAAGTAGCCGTTATAGCCCATTTTGTCGACCGTCTCGAGCTCATAGTCGATACGCTCAAGAATCTCTTTCGAGAGTACCTTGCGAATCTCCGGAATCGTCGCCTTCTCTGCCTCTTCCTTCGTCATATAGCCATAGCGCTCGGCGAGGCCACGGAACACGAGTTTATCGAGATATTCCTTCTCCGTTTCGCCCGTATCAATCGGGAATTTTGGAATGAGAATACGCCCAAGATCAATCGTCACGTTGCAGCTATCGGCAATTTTCTTCGTATTGAGAACTGCCTCTGGGCAAGTCTTCTGCCAGCGCGGGATCAGCTCGTCTGGCGTAATCACATGCAGCTGGAAGTCGGCGAGCGTCATACGCTTCTCGTCCTGCAAGCGCGAACCTGTACCGATACAGAGCAGCACCTCATGCGCATCTTGGTCTTCATGCTTGATATAGTGCGCATCGCAAGTCACCACGAGCGGCAAATCGAACTCTTTCGAGAACTTCATGAGCTGCTCGTTAATCTTGTTCTGCTCGCTCCAATGCGTTGGCGAATCCGGATGGCCATGGTCCTGCATCTCGAGGTAGAAACGGCCTTCAAAAGTCTTCGCGTACCACTTTATCAGCTCGCGCGCCTTATCGAGGTCATCGTTGCGAATCGCCATCGAAATCTCCGAGCCAGCACAGCCCGAAAGACAAATCACGCCTTCGTTATACTCTTCCATCACACGATGGTCGATACGTGGCTTGTAGTACTTACCTTCAGTTTCGGCAATCGTCATCATGCGGCAAAGGTTTTCAAAACCCTTGTTCGTCTGCGCAATCAAAGTAATATGGAAGCGTTCCTTGTCGTAAGCCGGGTCGCGATCTTCCAAACGGCGCGCCGCCACATAGGCCTCGAGACCCAAGATCGGCTTCACGCCTGCATCGTTCGCGGTCTTATAGAGGTCAATGAGGCCAGACATCGTACCGTGGTCGGTCACCGCCACCGCTTCCATGCCTGTTTCTTTCACGAGGTTTACTAGCTCATCAACCTTCGTCAAACCATCCAAAAGCGAATAGTGCGTGTGATTATGCAAGTGCACAAAATCACTCGGTTTTAGCTGTAACTCCTCTTTTGCCATGTCTTTATTCTATCACGAAAAGATACGGCGAATCTGTACTAGTTGCTTGGCCCGATCGTTGGACGAACGACGCTATCTGGAATACCGTCATAAGTATGCAGTGTGGCGGGGGTCGTAGTTAGAGTCGTATTCCAGTTTTCGAGTACTGCCAAATCTTCAGTTGTCAGCTTCGCAGCCGCCCTAAAGGAGTAATTCATAGAGCTAAGCACTACAGGGTGCCATTCGCCCATTGCGCTGATATCTTCAATATTAACGGCGTTATAAAGAATGTACTGAATCGTTGTTAGCTGACTCATGTCCCAATTTTCAAGGCCGTGTAGCGTTACCAAGGAGGATGCAGCGTAGAACATCGAAGTCAAATCCTTCGGCTTAATACAGGTGCTTCCGTCCGTATTTCGCGCCCAACCATCCAGCTGGCTAATATCTGTTAGCGCAGTCGCGTTATTGAACATTTTTGTCAAATTCGTCAATTTGCATGGCTTCCAATCCTGAAGACCCTCAAGCGTCCTAAGCGACGGGGTTAAACTGAACAGCTCCGACATATCCGTAATATTCGAGACATTCCATCCGCGGATCGGCGTCAAATCTGAAATAGCCGTGTTATAGAAGACTCGCTTCATCACACTTAGCCCACTAAGGTCCCAACTCGAAAGTGGCGCAATATTCGCAAGGCTAGGGTCGTCGCTAAACAACTCGTTGATATTACTCACATGCGAAGTATCAAAATTGCTTAAACCATAGACGCTGGAAAGCGACCTACACGCATGGAACATGTATTCCATATTTCGTAGTGCTGGCGTTTTCCAATCAAACAAAGCATCCACATTCTGCAAGGCATCCTGGTAATAGAACATCTTCTCCATAGTTGTCACCCTAGAAGTATCCCAAGCATAGTACGGTTCCTTGCCCTCTTCTTCAACAAGCTTATATTCAAGGCCCGTCAAATTCGTCAACTTACCAGTAACGAATTGATCAAAGAACGTCTGAACCATCGTGGTCACACTAGACGTATTCCATTTCGCTAAACCGGCTACCGACGTTAGGCGAGGCATGCCAGAGAACGTGCTATTCATGTTGGTAACTTTCGAAACATCCCATTTAGCCAAGCCATCGAGGTTTGCAAATCCCGAGCCGCTAAACGTTTCATAAAGAGTCGTCGCCGAGGATACGTCCCAATCTAGCAAACCGGCCGTACTAGTTGCGCCAACCTCCTTAAACGTTCCCGATAAATTCGTCACTTTAGATGTGTTCCAAGCAACATATTCGGTCCCGTCAGCGCGCGCCACTATCTTTCGCGCCAGTGCCGAGATGTCAGCCAGCGCATAGTCGCTACCAAACAAATAGCTCATATCCTTCACGCTACTCACGTCCCAGTTCGCTAATGCGCTAATATCATTCAGCGTCGATATGTTGCCGAATGCTACCGTCATATCTGTAACGTGCGATACGTTCCAATCCTGAAGGCCGTCAAGAGACGCCAATTTCGTAGATTGGAACATATACGGCATCAAGGTCACATCTCTCACGCCCCAATTTCTAGCGCCGCTAATGCTTGATAGATTAGTGCACCCCTTGAACATGCTGTGCATGTTCGTCACTTTGCTCATCTTCCACCCCGCTAGAGCATCAATGTTTGTAATCGCCGTAGAGTCAGAGAACATCGTCCTGGCATCGGTCAAGCTTTCCGTATTCCAGTTCGCCAAACCGTCAATATTAGCCGTCGGCAACTTGTTGAATGCGTTCCAAAGCGTCGTCACGTGCGACACATCCCAGTTCGCAAAATCATCAAGATCCGGAATTGCGGTATTGGCAGCGAGGAAACCTCTCAAAGTTGTCACGCCAGACATATCCCAGTCCGCTACACCCGAGAAATCCGTAACCGCGCTCAGCCTACTCGAGTTGAGGTTACCGCCAAACATGTATGCAGAATCCGAATTGCCCTTAATGGTGTCTGCGTCTGTATAAATATAAATCGTCGAATCATCCGAATTGAACCATGCATAAATGTTAATCGGGGACGTAGACGTAGAAATCTTATTATTCGCGCCCGTAATTCTATCCTCGAGCAAAACATCCGCCTTCTTAATTGCAGCAATCTTCTTGTTGGCAAGTTTATTTAGCTTCGTATTCACGTTAAGGCCCGTATCGAGCAACGCGTAACTCTCTTGCCATGGCGTGCCCTCGGTAGACTTCGTAATTGCCGGCCTGCCCCATGTTCCTTCAATATAGATATCTTCATTACCCATAATAAAGTAATCTTTATTAATACGCTCGGCGGCGTCCGTACGGATCACCCAGCCCTTAAAGTCCCAATCGCCGCAAGTAATTGCCGTATCTGCAATACGTACCGTGCTAAAGACCACTTCTTCTTTTGCTGTCGGTAGCGTACCGTCAATCGCACATCCTTCTGGCGCATTCGCCTCATAACGCACCCAATATTTCAATTTTAATATCGGCGTTGCGCCAGTAGAGCTATTGCTATTTATATTATTTACACTACCAATTCCCTTCAGCTGCTTGTTCGTTGGAAATAGACCGTCTTCATCGTTGATATATTCATCTTTCAACTTAATCTCAATCGTCAGCTTTCTCGGCATCGTGCCATTAAATCCCGTTTTCGACACGTCCCAAATCACCATTGGCGTACCGTCGTTGGCAGCATCAACCGTTTTTCTGCCGTCACCCGTTATCTTACCAGTTAATTCGAAGTACTGGTCATTGATATAATCCGAGAGAACCATCGTATCAAACGGCACCCTAAGCCCCGACAAACTCATCATTTTATCAAGGAATGTTGTATGATCGCTTTTCTCCATCTTGTCGGTCACATCTAGCATATACCCCGCATAACCCATGCTATACTGCACGCCATAAACGAACGAGTATGGATACTTTTCCTTCAAGAGCTTATATTCGGCTATTTCTCGCGGATGATCCTCGTTTGGATATCCATCCGAAACAAGCATTATGCACAAATCATTGCCCGCAACCGGTTCGTAATCTTCAAGGAACGACAACACTCTACCATATGCGCTGTAATAATTTGTCGTACCCGCCGCATAAAGTCCGTTTATGCCTCTCTCAATCGCCGCTGCATCGGTTGTAAAACCACTACGTAAAGATGAATTATTCGAGAAACTAATCAATGCCATACGGCTCTGGCCATCGGACAGAAGCGTATTTGCAAACTCCTTCATGTCAGACTTCGCTTCGTCAATCGTATCGCCAAACATCGAACCAGATTGGTCGACCACGAGTACCAAGTCATAGTGCTTGTCCGAACGCACTGGACGAGCGTTGAGCGTCAAATCAATGTTCGCAACACCCTTCTTCGTCCAATAAGCTTCCTTGTCTACATGCCAAGAACCTGGATCCCCCGCTTCATAACTGACACCATCTGATTCCAAATCCACTCTGCGCACTGGCACATTTGCCGCAAAAGCCGCAAAGATCGGCAAGGAAACCACTGCGCTAACCGCAAAGATTATGGCTAGAATTGTAATTATTCTTTTATTCATTTTCATTTTCCACCTACTTTCTCTGCGCCTTAATTATCGCCATTGCAACACCGAGGCCAAGCCCGCATCCCGCGAAAATCGAGACATATTTTATAATCTCATCAAGCGTAGTAGGCGTGCTTGGGCTATCTGGAGTCTTCGGTTCTTCCGGCGTGTCTGGAGTCGGATCTGGGTCCGGAGTTGGCGTTGGGGTCGGCGTCGGCGTTGGGTCCGAATCTTCTCCTCCCTTCACGCCAGTATCAAATGACGTCACCGTCCTATATGCCGCCTTCGCCGACGAGCTACTGTTCATCACGTGGTTGTCTGCCGATGCACTAAGGAGCTCAATCGGGTTTTCGATTGTTGTTTCATAGTCCTCATGAACATCGTAGCTAGCGTTAAGCACACGCGATTCACCAGGCGCCAAACTGCCGATCTGCACTAAGTGCGCCGAACGCAAACTTGCGCCCTCGCCCGGTTCATCAAATGTCGTACCCTTCTGGTCGGCATACACATTCACCTCTTTGAGCGTAAAGTTCGCCGTATTTTTCACAGTAATCTTGAACTTCACCTCGTCGTCGGCATAGAACTTATCTTGCGGATTTGTAATCTCCTGCGTAATTTCCGGCTGGAACACGCCCTCACCAAGTGACATCCACTTGCCCTGAACCGTCACATCGTTCTCCGGCATCGTGAAATTATCATCGTACATCCAACCTAAGAATTGGTAGCCATCCGCACTTGGCGCATCTGCGAGCCGAACCGTATCGCCAGGGTACTTTGTCTCTGCAGCCGGGACTAAGCTCGCCCAGTTGCTCGGCATCACGTCGCCAACAAATTCATAATTCACTTTATAACTAATCTTTTCGAAACCACCGTGAATCGCAACATTTGCCTCAGGCATCGTAAAGCCACCGTTCTCGACGACCATACGATCAAAAGTCCAACCCGTGAAGCGATAGCCTCTAAAGATCCACCCGGCCTGCGTCGTATCGAGCTCAACAAACTCGCCCGGCGCATAACTGCGCTCTGCAGGCGCCGCATAACCTTCCGGTGCCTCGGTCTCAATCTGATATTTCACATTGTATTTTGCCGTTTCAACAAACGAACCGACCAAAGTCACGTCGCTATCTGGCATCGTGAATTTGCCATTTTCAATCGTTGCGTCCGCGGTCGTCCAACCAGAGAAAGTATAGCCGCGTACGACTGGATCCATCGCGACACTCACAGTCGAACCGCTAATATATTGCTGTTCTGCAGGCGCCTTCGCATTCAGCGGCGTCACGCCAGTATAGCTATAGCGAACCGTATGCTTTGCCGACGTTTCGTCTTTGCCAATCCAGTGATGCGTCGTATTCGAATCGACCGTCGCTAGGTTTTCCATTTCCGTCGCAAAGTTATAGAAATCACGGCGCTTCTCGCCTTCACGCAACCTTGGCGTCTTCGTGCGGATACCGACCGTAACTTCGCAGCCAGCCATCACGTTCTTTACGCGAAGAGAGACCGTTTCGGAAGCCTTATCATAATGTAGACCGTGCCAAACGTACTCGGTTTCACCAGCATTCCAACCCGTCGTGCCGCCAGTATCATCAATTACTAAACCCGCACAGCCGTCCAGGCCACTAATCGGATGCGCCGCAATAATGCCGTTGCTAGTCTCGACGAAGCCTTGGAAAACCAAACCATCCGGGATTTTATCAGTCACCATCATTACGCCGCTACGTACTTCCACGCGCGTATTATCGTCAGACTGAACGCCATTACGATCAATGCCGTCATATCTAATATGGAGATAGTAATCTAGATCGGAGTTCTCGTTTACGCGAATACCATCCGCAATCTGCTCTGCCCAGCTTGCCTGATACGCGACTATTGCGCTTACGATGCCAACGCCGCCCAATAGCAAAAATCCGGCAATCAAAAATAATTTCAATTTATTCGTCGCTAATTTTATGCCCCGTTCACGAGAAACAATCATTAAAAACCCTAAACTTCGCAGTTTTTGGTTGTTTTACACCTCTCACACTTACTTTAAGTATAACCGCAATCCAAACAATAATCAATATAGATGGGCTAATCCGAAACAATCTTCAGCAGCAAAACATCGCGCTTGAACCGCGCATCATTATCGCAAGTCGAAAGAAGAATTAGCTTATCCCCTGCCTTTACCTCCGTATCAGACAAGTACATCGCATGTCTATCGAAAGCTGCTTTTGCAAGCACGCTATTATTCTGCAACTTCTCAATTGCGTAAATATCTGTCGAAGCTACATTTATCACCGAGAATCCGATAACTTCCGCCTTATATTTCTTCGTCTCCGTATAGACTGTGCCGGTCGAATGCGCGCGGAAATAGGTCTCATCGACATATTTCGTCACGTCCGAGAACATCAAGCCGTCCTTCATCCTGTGGCCATAGATGATACTATATTCATCTTCTAGCTTATTATTCCGGTAATCGACAAAAACGCCGCCGCTCGTGCTAAAGTTTCCCGAATAATCGCGCGTCAAATACTTCGTGTTGTCCTTCGCCTGCATAATCGGCTGATCAATCTGCGTGTCATTTATCGTAATCCAACCAATAATTTCATTGTTAATCGCTTTCAGCCCGTCCATCTTGCTATCAGACTGCGTTTTCAGCTCCTCTGCGGCCGCCTTCACGTCATCACCGAGCTTCCCGCTCTCCGTAACGCCATGTGCGTCCACGAATGCGTAAACGCCAACAAAAAGCATCCACAAAAACACCGCGCCAATCACTAGCTCGACGAGCTTCTCGATGAAGTCCCTAATACCATCAGCTACGCTATCTTTTTTCATATATTCCTCACTTTGAGCGTGCTAATAATCCGGCCCTTCAGGTCCTTCTCGTAAATCGGCCCGAGCGTTCGCGAATCGGCATCATACTCGTAGTTGTCATTGAGGAGAAAATAAGCCCCGTCCGGCACACGGAAAGGTAGCCCCATCGTAGATTTCTGATTAGGGTCCGTCAGATCAATCACGACCCCCTCACTCTGCACCGCCCCATTAACTGTGAAATAACCTTCGCTATTCACATCGACAATCTGGCCACCCGTGGCAAAAATACGCGAGACCTCCTCTACGCCATCGTGCGTAAATAGCACCGCGTCGCCCGCCGCATAATCATTCCAAACCCGCGAAAACAAAACCAATTCTCCGTCCTTCAGATTTGGATTCATACCAATGCCAGATATTCTGCGCATACCGAACATTATTCCGAGCAGAACAAAAAGGAGCAAAAATAGGAACACGACCTTACAGGCGAACTTTATCCAAGGTCGCATTTTAAGAGGTATTCGTGCTCCTATTTTTCGAAACATTGCTTATTTATTTGACGTTTTGTTTTTTCTTAACCATGAACACCGTGCCAGCACCAGCAATTGCGATGAGCAATGCGAATGGGAAGATGTTGAGCAAGATACCGGTATTTAGGCCAGCAGACTTGTCTGCACGAAGCGCAGTCTTGTTGCTAGAATCGAAACTTGCAGAAGTCTGAGCAACCGTCGTCTTGCTTGGCGAAACCTTCGTAGAAGAAAGCGTTTCGTCAAAGTATGCGTCATAATCGCTATGATCAACGAGCGCAATCGTATAGTCGACGCCAACAGGAATCTGACCGCCAGCGCGGACGAGACCGACAGAAACCGTATCGCCGCTCTTTAGATATACGAAGTTCGAATCGCTTCCAACTGTAATCTCCTCAACGCCACCAGTACAGGTACCACTATTCTCGACAACGTACTTATCACCCGCTACTGCCTTACCGGCTACTGCAGGAATATTAATTGCATACTTAAAGCACTCGTCTTTCGACATATTGCCAGTCGTCTTATGTGTTGCCTGGATATAAGTGCGCTCTGCGCCGGAGGTAAAGACGTAGTCACCAGACTTCACGTCGTTCGCATTCACCATGTTAGCGGCAAAAGTGATTACCTGGTCGCCAGTCGGAACATTATTGGCATCAAGGGCTGCACGAACCGAAGCGATAATGCGATAGACACTGTCGTCCTTTGGATAGTTAGTCGCATCACCAGAAGCAGACTCTCTAACTTCAAAGTAGTAATCGCCAAGTTCAGAGAAAGTAGCGCCGCTAAAATCGATGTCAGCAGTCTTAGTTGCCTTGCCACCACTAATTGCCTCTGCGCTCATCGCAATCGAAGCCGAAGCTGGCGCGCCAGTAACTGTACCAGGATTGCCGGAAGCTGCCGTAATCGTATAGCTAAAGGTATTCGTAACTGGGTTACTCACATTCGTAACCTCACGAGTAATGCGCATCTTGCAGTCTTGGCCAGAGATATTACCACCTTCGCAGGTTGCAGCCGCGCTAGCATTGCCGCCAAAGAATGCGCCAGCAGCAGCCACCGAGATGACGCTCGCTACAGTTATTTTTGATATTTTGTTCATTATTTGTCCTTTCTTTTTTACCTATCAATTTTTGTTAACTATTGTTGTCGTTTCTTGCGCGCAATTGTTGCACCTCCTATGGCGCCGAGCGCAATTAATGCAATAAACGGTAACAAACTTTTTGAAATAATCCCCGTAAACGGTGGGTCTTGTTCGAAATAGATCGTATGGAATGGCGCCGAAACCACATAGGTTGCCATCGCCTCGTCGCTGGTGTCCATGCGGTTATTCCCGTCTGCAGTCGCGCTCAGTAGTTTCGCAACACTAGTGATATCTAGATCCTCGTTCGTTAGGACGTCGTATTTTGCATAAAACTTCGCCGAAGCTCCAGCCGCCAAACTCGTCACCTGAGCTAGCTGGTCGGAACGCACCGTATAGCCTGCGTCAGTCACGAACTCAACGCCCTCCGTATTGAGCCCAACATTAATATTGAAGATCTCAAATTCCGACGGGTTAGTTACGGTTATTTCAAACTGAACCGTCTCGTTCTTGTAATACCCGTCATCGCGCGGGTTCGTGATTCGGATTGAAATCGTCGGCCTGAACAGTGTGATTACTTCAGTCCACTCGCCCATGATTACGACATTCTCTTCTGGCATCGTAAAAGTCTCACCCTTGTACCAGCCCGAAAATAGATAACCAATCGCCGTCGGATTAGCCGCCGTCGTCACTTCGTCTCCAGGATAATAAGATGCCGTTGCCGGCAATAAGCTCTCTGCATTCTGTGGCAATACTTCGCCCTGGAATGCATAACTGACCGTGTAGCTAATTCTATCAAACGAACCCGTAAATACAACTGCACCATCTGGCATCGTAAAGCTTCCGCCAGAAACCGTAACGTCATTCGTCGTCCACCCACTAAACATCCAGCCGTCGACAATCGCGCCGGCCTGCAGGCTATCCACGTCCACCACATCGCCCGCACCGTAGCTCTTCTGCTTCGGCAAACGATAAGTGCTCGGCGCACTACCCGTAATTGAATACGTCACGTTATACTTTGGCTTTTCCGTAAAGACACCGACGAAAACAACCTGATGCGAAGGCATCGTAAAGCTGCCATTCTCAATCGTCGCATCGCTCGTAGACCAACCGCTAAAGACGTAGCCGTCAAGCCGCGCATCCGCCGCCACGTCAACCGTCTCGCCCGCCTGATAGCTAACCTCAGACGGCAAGCTCGGCGCACCATCCGGCACCGTACCGGTATACCGATACGTCACCTTGTATGTAGCAATGTCATCGCGTCCAATATATGTATGAACTGTATTTGAACTATCGTCGAGCAAACCTTCCGAAAAATCGACAGTATTATAAAAGTCGCGGCGTCGCTCACCTTCGCGAAGGTAAGGCGTCCTCGTCTTGATGCCGACCTGCAATTGGCAACCCGCCCTCAAATTTCGTACGCCAAACGTCACCGTGTTCGTCGCTTTATCGTAATGCAAGCCATGATACACAAACTCCGACTCATCGGCATTCCAGCCAATCACATCGCCCGTGTCATCAATAACCGTACCCGCGCACGGCGTCGAGCTGTCGCGGCGCTCTACTGCGCCGAACGTCCCGTCCGCCGACTCGACGAACCCCTCGAAAATCAAGCCATCCGGAATTGGGTCCGTAACCCGAATCAAATCGCTACGCACTTCCGAGGTCGCCGAATCACTCGACTGAACACCCTGACGGTCCACGCCATCATATTTCACCTTGAGATAGTAGGTAAGCTCCGCGTTCTCAGCAAGGCGCGTACCATCTTCTAGTTCGTCTGCGCGACTACGCATCGAATTCATCAATGCACTTGCCAAGATAAACCCAACTAAAACAAAAAGAGCGCAGCAAAAAGCCGCAACAACAACCTTCACTTTCCCGTGATTATCGCGCACACGCGGAAAAACCATCACACCTCTTTTGTTTTCGCAGTTTTGGTTTATAAACCTCTCACACTTACCATAAGCTTAATCTAATATTATAGAAAAGTCAAACCAGATACTATATAATAAGGAAGGAAATCACGTAGATTTGGGACTTTAAAAAGTCTACGTTAACAAAGGAGGTAAATGAGTAAAGCAGACAAGCTTTTCGTATCAATGTGCCGCGATATTCTCGACAATGGCACCGACACGCAAGGCGAAGCAGTGCGTCCGCACTGGCCAGATGGTGCACCAGCTTACACAATCAAGAAGTTTGGTGTTGTCAACCGTTATAATCTTCAGGAAGAATTTCCTGCACTTACCTTACGTAAGACTGCAATAAAGTTAGCAATCGATGAAATTCTTTGGATTTGGCAGAAAAAATCCAACAATATCAACGATCTAAATTCACACATTTGGGACGAGTGGGCCGACCCAGATGGCAGTATTGGTAAGGCCTACGGATATCAGCTTGGCGTCAAGCACAAATACAAAGATGGCGAATTCGACCAGGTCGACCGCCTTCTTCATGATTTGAAGAAAACACCATTCAGCCGTCGCATGCTCACAAATATCTACAATCATGCCGATTTGCATGAGATGAATTTGTATCCATGCGCATTCCAGACCATCTGGAACGTCACCCAGAAAAAAGGCGACAAGCAATTAACCCTAAATATGGTTCTCGTCCAGCGCTCGCAAGATGTGCTGGCTGCAAATAACTGGAACGTCGTTCAATACGCCGCTCTTCTCATGATGATCGCGCAGGCGTCCAATATGAAAGCCGGCGAGTTGATGCACGTCATCGCCGACGCTCACATCTACGACCGCCACGTGCCACTCATCGAAGAGCTAATTTCTCGCAAACCGCACCCAGCTCCAAAGGTCACTCTCGACCCAACCATCAAGAATTTCTACGATTTCACGCCAGACAGCTTCACTATCGAAGATTATAAAACTGGCGAACAAATCAAGAACATCCCAATCGCAATCTAAGGAGGTGAAAAACATGTTCGCGCACATGCTAATCTTAATGTGCCTAATTGTCGCAGTCGACAAAAACTGGGCCATCGGGAAAGGCGGCCAGTTACTCATCAGAAACAAGTACGACTTGGAGCGCTTCAAGAGCTTGACCGTCGGCAATATTATCGTCTACGGTCGCAAAACTCTTGAGACTTTCCCCGACAAAAAGCCACTACCAGACCGCACCAATATCATCCTGACTCGCGACCCGCATTACGCCGTCGAAGGCGCAATCGTCGTCCATAGCCTCGAAGAATTGAATGCCACGTTGATCGAAATCCAAGCAAAGCAGCAAAAGAAAATCAAAGTTTTCGTCTGCGGCGGTGCGAGCATTTATGAGCAGCTCCTGCGATATTGCGAGATCGCCTATGTCACGCACTTCGACGCGGCAGTAGAAGGAGCAGACGCCTTCTTCCCTAACCTCGACGAAATGCCAAACTGGCACATGGTCACAGGCAAAAACGAGCCGCTCAAAGTTTCGTACAAAAACGACGACGGCAGCTCTATGAACATGGCCTTTGCTACATGGCTCAACGACAACGTAGACTAAAGCTCCCTATTTATAGGGGGGCTTTTTTCTTGCCCTCTTGACAAAACATAAGAAGTTTGATATAATGGGATTATTGGGTATCTTCTTATACAAAAACAAACAGTGGAGAAAAAATGTTTCCAAGAAACAAAGCTAACGAAATATTAAGCAAATCTGCCGAAAATGACGCTGCCGTAGATAACGGATGGGAAGGTTTAGGCAATATCCAATTCCCTAGAGACGACGACCCAGAAGCCGTTCCATCAGAAGGATCATACGACTTCACGCCTCCAACGCCGGACGACGAGAAAAAGAACCCCGACGCGATTCTCAGAAACGCCGGCCCCGACGTCGACCAGCAACCGGCTGGCGAACTAACGGATATGCCAGCGGAAGAAACAAACTATGACCCCGATCTCGGCACCGGTAGCGTTACGGGGGACAACGAGCCCTCTCTGGGCGAGAACGAAAGCGCTGCGAACACCGATGAATATGATAACGGCGTCACTTCTCCTCAATCAACCAATACCGGCGAAGTAGCCTAAAACTTAATACAAAAAATTACCCCGATAAAAATCCCGGGGTAATTTTTTATTTCGCCAATTTCAAATAATAGAACCGCTCGACATTCCCAAAGCGCCCCGCCACTTCATTGTCGCGCTTCCCCGCTATCACGTAGCCGTTATTCTTGAGCCACGCCTCAAATTCCACGATAATCTCACGGCGCATCTTGTTATTCTTAACAATGCCATTAGCGAGCTGCCATTTCTTCGCTTCAAACTGCGGTTTCAGCATCACGAGAAACTCCGTGCCAGGAACAGCTAGCATCGTTCGCGCATAAGCTAACACCTCGCGGAGACTAATAAAGCTCACGTCCGCGAGAATCAAATCAACATTCTCCGCCGGCACAAAATCGAAAATATCCGTCTTCTCGTGCAGCTCCACCTGTGGCGCGAACCGCAAAGGTGCCGCCATCTGGTTCGTGCCCTTCTCGACCGCAATCACTTTCTCGGCGCCACTGCGGAGAGCAAACTCGGTAAACCCGCCAGTCGATGAGCCAATGTCTAGCACGACCTTGTCGCGAAAATCCACGCCAAATGCCTTCACGGCATCCGCGATCTTGTATTCTGCACGACCGACAACGTCTTTCATGCCCTTATTTTGCCACGACGAGGAGGGCTTTTTCAACCTTATTAATCTCTACCGTGCGCACGCCGGCAATCTTCTTATACTCACCCTCGGCCTGAATCATAATCTCAGTCGCCTCTGGGAAAACCAAACAGTCATAATCGCTCTCCGCCCCCGGCACCCTCTTGAATACCGAGCGCAGCATCATCGGCACGAGCTTGCGAAACTTCGTCATGCAACCGGTCATACTGAGGAACCCAGTCTTATTGCGGAACCAACCATCGCCCTTCATAATCTTCGCGACCGTCTTGCCATTCACCGCCATGTAGTCAGACTTCCCTTTGCACTCAGCAAAATCTTCTGACGCATCACCGAGCAAGAATGTCTCCGGCATAAAGCGCCTGCGATGGTTCTTCAGCCACCACTTCATAAGCGTCATCAAGCTAAAAATCGTCTTCCGCCCGCCCTTGCGCAAAGTCTTGCGCGTCTTCGGCGCATCAAACACCGCGCACGCCTCGGCAAACATACCGATCGTAAAGTAGCACATGCCATAGCGCCAATGCTTGCCATTTATCTTGCACTCCATCGGATATACTTTCTGTACCTTGCCCTTCAAAATGTCATCGAGCTTCAGATTGCCAAAGCTGCGCGCTACATCGTTAAAGTTGCCGTAGCCAATCACGCCAAGCTTCACGTTTTGCGCCCTCGAAAGCATCACGCCATTAATCGCAATATTCGCCGTGCCGTCGCCACCCGCCGCAATCACGAGATCGCCATTCGCGAGAATCCGCGCGAGCCTACGCGCATTATCGTCAACATTCGTCTTCGCGACTTCAAATTTTCCAATCATCACGCCCTTCAGTTCGGCAAGTCGGTCAATAATATCGGTTTTCACCTTGCCATAATGCGAACTGCGCGGGTTATAAACTATAAATAATCTTTTCATTTTTCAGCCAAATACTTGTTCAACTCTTCTATTTTCGCATAAAATGCCATAATGTCATCTCTTGACATTCATAAAACAACCTCTACTTCCGCCACCGCCAAACTAACGATGCCGCCGAACATTATTCGTCCTCAGGACAAGTAACTATATTCCTTAATGCCGATTTTTCATCTGCCGTAGACTTCTCGCACGGGTCATCAAGCGCTGCATTATAGGCAGCAATCTTCCAGCCCGTCTTTGCTACAGGCGAATAAGCGTACATGCGCTCAGAGCCGTTAGCCGTTTTTACGACTAGACTAATCACCTTATAAACGCCATTCTTACGCAAGAAAATATTACTATTGTCGGAATAATCGAACTGAACGTTTACGCCATATTTTCCGGTAACTAGAACCATCAACTGGGCGAGGTCCTCGCCGTCAAATGCATCTTCCTTCGAAAGCGCCACAATCGCCTCTTCCTGACCGCTCACTTTCAAAATCTTATACATCCCCTCAACTTTTTCTTTCAATGCATCGCGTTCAAGCCCTGCCTTCACATTCTCGACATTAATGTTATTTGCAATCACAACCATTACAATCACGGCAATCAAACAGCCAGCCGCAATGATCATCGCACAGATACCAATTCTCTGCCAAATAAAATCAACTACTTTTCGCCCGCTCACAATGCCGTTTGCATTTACAGCATTCACGACATTCATCTGCGTCCCGCCGTTCTTCGTAGTCTCGACATCGAGCTGTTCCGGCGAAGCGTTATTTACCGAACTCAAGAAATTCGTATTCTGATTATCCATAACTCACCCTATAATTCTTATGCCTATATTCTAACACAAAAAATACAACCCTACGGGTTGTCTTTTTGTTCTGGCGGAGAGAACAGGATTCGAACCTGCGAGAGCCTTGCGACCCTACACGCTTTCCAAGCGTGCTCCTTAAACCACTCGGACATCTCTCCAGCTCCCTAAATCTTACCATAAAACCAGCGACATTTCCACCCCCTCTCGCCCAGACATTTTTATTAGCCATAATCAATTTTCAAAACCCCAAAAACAGGGTATAATTAGAACCAATCGCGAATAAAAAATTAATTTTTGATGGGTAACAATGTCAAACCAGGACAACGACACAATCATTGAGCTAAAAGCCGTCAGCAAACGCTACGGTTTTGGCGACGCCGAATCATACGCTCTTCGCAACTTCGACTTGAAGGTCAAGCGCGGCGAGTTCATCATGATCATGGGGCCATCCGGCTGCGGCAAAACTACACTATTAAACATCATCGGCCTCCTCGACAAGGCTAGCTCAGGCGAATACATCCTCGCCGGCAAAGACGTCTCGCGCGTCTCTTCGAGCAAAAAAGCTCGCTTCCGCGCCAAAGAAATTGGCTTTATTTTCCAAAACTTCAACCTGGTTCCAACTCTCCCAATTATTGAGAACGTTTCCCTCCCACTCATCTACGCTGGCTACGGCAAAACTCGCCGCCTCCGCATGGCTGACAACATCCTCGAGCATTTCCATCTCCGCGAACGCGAATACTACATGCCTTACCAGCTCTCTGGCGGCCAACAGCAGCGCGTTGCGATTGCCCGCAGCCTCATCTCGAACCCGAGCATCATTCTCGCCGATGAGCCAACCGGTAACCTCGACAGCCGCAACAGCCACATCATCATGGAAGAGCTACGCGACATTCATTCTATGGGCAACACCATCATCATGGTCACTCACAACCCTGCCCTCACCACTTACGCCACCCGCGTGATCAACATGCTTGATGGCGAAATCGACACAGACATCAAGACCGTCGACGACAGCGAACTTCCAAAAGGCGGCAAAGGCGAAAAAGTCTCCGTCAAAGTTCTCTCTTCCCGTGACCCAATCAAGATGGAAATTCAATCCGAATCCGATGTCGTCGTCTCTGGCGATAATGTCACTACCGAAGAAGATGCCGACGTTCTCGTCATGCCAGAAGAAAAGCCAAAAGCTCCGGCCAAAAAGTCGACGAAAAAATCCACGAAGAAAAAGACCACCAAAAAGAAAGGAGCCAAGAAATGAAATACCTCTTAAACACTCATTTCCATCTCGCGCTAGATAACTTGCGCCAGAATCGCGGCCGCACTTTCTTGTCCGCACTCGGCATCGCTATTGGCGTCGCGAGCATCGTGCTCATAATGTCCTTAACTGGCGGCGTCAATAACCTTATTAGCACTTCTAGCAACAAAAACAACGCGAACCTCATTCTCGTCCGCCCAAGCTTCGGCAAAGCCGAAAATAGTTTCATCGACGGCCTGACGAACTCTCGCCAATTCAGCAAAAGCAACCTCACGACAGAAGACGTCAAGACCATCAAGAAAGTCAAATCCGTCAAAGCTGCTGCTCCAATCGCTATTAGCAACAGCGCGATTAGCATTGCTGGCAAGATTTACCAAAACAACACCATCGTTGCGACCAACAACGACCTCCAGGAAATCCTCGATCTTCATCTAAAGAACGGCCAATTCCTCGACTACAAACTCCGCGAAAACGTCGCCGTAATCGGTTACAAAACTTCGATGTCCCTCTTCGGCACCCCGGAAGCCATCGCCCGCACCTTCACCTACAACGACAAGCAATTCATGGTGGTCGGCGTTCTAGACGAAATGAACGATCCGATTAACTTCAATAATGTCGACTTCGACGAGTCAATTCTCATCAATATCGACTACGCCAGCACCTTTGAATCTTCAATCCAGATTCAGCAAATTGACGTCCGCACCAACACTTCTAGTGATGTCGAATCTGCAGTCGCAAAGATCGAGAAAAAGCTCAAGGATCTCAAAAAAGGCGACGAAAACTTCGAGGTCGTTTCTGGCACCAGCAACCTCCATCCGGCCGGCTCTATGCTCTCCGTCATCTCCAGTATGCTCACGCTAGTCGCTAGCATTTCGCTCGTCGTCGGCGGCGTCGGCATCATGAATATCATGCTCGTCTCCGTTTCTGAACGCACCCGCGAAATCGGTATTAGAAAAGCCGTTGGTGCCAGCTCCACCCAAATCTTGCTCCAATTCCTCTTTGAATCCCTGATTCTTAGCGTTATTGGCGGCATCATGGGCTTCGTCTTCGGCTACATCGCAGCCTTCTTCATCTCGCTAGTCACCCCATTTGCCCCACATATCTCATGGCAAATCCTCGGCCTCACCGGCCTCACCAGCCTCCTAGTCGGCATTGCCTTCGGCATCTACCCAGCCATCAAGGCCGCCCGCAAGGACCCAATCGAATCCC
>CAMZEA010000015.1 GCA_947305655.1 uncultured Candidatus Saccharibacteria bacterium
CCAAGAAGGAAGGCTATGAGCAGATTTCTGCTATCTTCCAGGAAACTAGCGACAATGAAAAAGAGCATGCCAAAATTTGGTATAAGCTTCTCCATGATGGCGTTGCTGACACGATGACGAACTTAAAGGATGCTGCCGCTGGCGAGAACTACGAATATACTGACATGTATAAAAAGTTCGCCGAAGAAGCACGCGAAGAAGGTTTCAACGAAATCGCCGAGCTCTTCGAAAAAGTCGGCGAAATCGAAAAACATCACGAAGAGCGCTATCTCAAACTCGTTAAAAACATCGAAGAGGGAATGGTCTTCAAGGGCGATGGCGTGACCGTCTGGAAGTGCCGCAACTGTGGCTACATCCACATCGGCGACTCCGCTCCAGAAAAATGCCCAGTTTGCGATCATCCGCAATCCTACTTCGAGATTCAGGCTGAGAATTATTAATGCCTAAACGCTATCGCGCCCGCCGAATTGGAGTGACATTTTTGCTTGCTCTTGCTTTTACTGCCTTCATTTATTTCAACCCGAAGGCTTTCGAAAAAGCGAGCTTGCTTGGCCTTGGCGACAAGTTGCCAGAATACCGGCTCGAGCAGACCAAGGCCGATTCGCTGCTAGCAAAAGATGTCCTCGAAAACCTTGCCGTAAAGGATAAATATACTGAGACAAAGTATTATCGCAAAGCCTTCTATGACAATTGGGGGCAAACCGTGAGCGGCTGCAATACGCGCGAGGCAATCTTGGCACGCGATCTTACGGATGTGGTATATAAACCAAATTCCTGCAAAGTGCAAACCGGCACCCTAAACGATCCATATACGGGCAAAACTATCGAGTTCGTCCGCGGCCAAGATACTTCGAGCGCCGTCCAAATCGACCATGTCGTTGCGCTGAGCAACGCTTGGGCAAGCGGCGCCGCACTTCTCGATAAGGATTCGCGCTACGAAATTAGCCAAGACCCATTAAACCTCCTCGCCGTTGACGGCCCGGCCAATCAAGAAAAATCCGACCAGGCTGCCGATACTTGGCTCCCGAGCAACGAGGCATTTCAGTGTCAATATGTCGCTCGCCAAATCTCCGTAAAATATAAATATAAACTCTGGGTCACGCCGTCCGAAAAACTTTCCATGCAAAAAGTCCTCGCCGAGTGTCCAGATGAACCTACTCGAGGACTAGAAAATCAGTAACTTGGTAGTTGTCGCCACTGACAGCGACTGCTGCGAGACGAGCGCTCTTGTCGGGATAATTCTTTAGATACATTTCGGCCGCGAAGCGCATTTGTTTTTGTTTGGCTGGCGTGATTGCATTTAGCCCGCCGCCCATTCGGCGGTATTTGACTTCAGTAAAATACAAGACGTCATCAAGCTCCGAAATAATATCAATCTCGCACCATTTTGTTTTCCAGTTGCGCGCAATGATTTTGTGCCCAAGTTTTTCGAGATATTCGGCGGCGGCGTCTTCGCCCTGATGCCCAGCCTCAACGCTATGCGCGAGCTCAGCTACCGGACGGAAACTCTTGCGATGCTCCTCGCACGGACCGTATTTCTCGAGTGCGGCGCGGTGAAGTGCCGTGCCATAGCCAACATGTTTTTCGAACCCATAATCAGGGAAGCGCTCGGCGAGCTTGACCATATAGTTATCACGCGCAACCTTCGCGATAATCGACGCCGCTGAAACTTCCGGCACCAAAGCGTCCGCTTTCGGCAATACCGAAACGTATTTACCGAGCGGGGTATCGCTCAAGAAATTCACGGTACCATCAATAATAATCTCATTAAATTCCGGTTTCAAAGCCTGGACTTGCCTTACCGCTTCGCGGCATGCTTTGCGAAGGGCGGCGGATAGTCCAAGCTCGTCTAGCTCGGCGGCCGGCACCCAGCCCAATCCGCAATAAGCCTTTTCGTGGATCTCGGCAGCTAGTGCCTCACGACGCTTAGCTGTCAATTTTTTGCTATCGTTCAAACCTTCAATTGGCTCGCGTAAAACACACGCGCCAACAACAAGAGGTCCCGCCCAGGGACCTCTTCCAACTTCATCTATACCAAGTAGCTTTTTCAAGCTTAGGCTTCCGTCTTTTCTTCGGCTGCAGCTTCTTCTGCTGGAGCTTCGACGACTGGTTCTTCTTCGACAGGGAGTTCGTTCACTGCGTGGCGATCGAAATCCTTCTGAGAAAGACGAGCAGACTTACCAGAGCGCTCGCGGAGGAAGCGAAGGTTGTTGCGGCGGACCTTGCCACGGCGAACAATCTCAACCTTTTCTACGAGTGGGCTGTGCATCAAGAAGCTCTTCTCGACGCCAACACCAGAGGTAACCTTACGAACAACGATACGCTCGGTGTGGGAAGCCTTGCGATCGACGCGGATAACCGTACCTTCGAAAATCTGAATACGGAACTTGTCACCTTCCTTAATTTTTTGCGACACACGCACCGTGTCGCCAGAACGCACGTCAATCACGGCCTTCTTTTTCTGTGCATCACCCACTTTTTTCAATAGTTCAAACGACATATATTTTACCTTTAATATTAAAAACTTTCCTCATTTTATCACATTTTTTACTGTTTGAAAAGGGTTTTATAGGTATAATATAGATATGATCGCTCATATTAAAGGTATTCTGACCGAAAAATTCGACAACTCTGTAATTATTGACGTTAACGGCGTAGGCTACGAGGTGGCTCTGAGTGCTATCGACTATGACCAACTAAGCCTCGACGACGAGGTAAAACTCTATACTTATCATCTTGTCCGCGAGCAGTCCGAAGAGCTCTTCGGCTTCACTAGCCTCGCCGCGAAAAAACTATTTGAGCTCCTTATTTCTGTTCAGGGCGTCGGCCCGAAGGCGGGTATGGCAATCTTGAGCCTTGCGCCAGCCGAAGAAGTCCGCAACGCTATTGCAAACGCAGATTCCGCCTACATCTCGAAGGCTAGCGGCGTTGGCAAAAAGTCTGCCGAACGCGTAATTGTTGATCTTCGTGATAAGGTCGGACTCCCAACCTATTATGGCCGCAAGAATGAGCCGCAAGCCGCCAAGCCAGCAGAGAATGACGAGGCGCTCGATGCGCTTATGGCGCTCGGCCTCAATCTTGCCGACGCAACAAAGGCCCTCGAGGGCGTTGATCCAAATCTCTCTGTCGAAGACCGCATCCGCCAAGCGCTAAAGAATCGCTAAAAGATTATGCTTGAAGCTCGGTAGCTGCTTTGCTACAATAATATACGTTGCTCTGGGAACGTGTGTTGTCCAACATGTTTGGGGAAATAGTCGTAAAGAGCGATGGCTCTGCTAGTTTTATGGGAAACTAATAAAAGAAGCGGGGCAAAATTACTAAGCAGGAGAAACCATGAAAAAGCGTAACCGCAAGGGGACGCTCCAAGTGGATGTACTTCATTGGAATGAGTTCATTGAAGTATAAAAATATCTGCCCTAAGGCAGATATTTTTTATTCTTCTGTTTCTTCGCTTTTCTTTGGGCCAGTTTCGATGCCGTTGGCCTTCAGCTCTTTATTGATGGTTTCTTCGATAACGTCTTCGATTGGTCTGTCGCTATTCATGTCGATGACGGTACCATTTACGTGTATCGAAGGCGTCGCCTCGACCTTATCATTGTATTTGCCGAGATTTCTATCGAAGTCAATCTTCTTCTGAATATTAGTGCTGCTGAGTTCGCTCACGAATTTTTCCGTATCACCTTTTCCGCCAGTTACTTCAGTGAAATAACCAGTGAAAACGTCGGTGCGCTTTTGGGTGTCATATATCTGCTCCCACTCGTTCTGGTTATCGTAGAGCGTTTCGAGCATTTCCCAGTAATAACCTTGTTTGCCCGCAGATTCGACTGCCGCGCTTGCGGCGCGAGCATTTTGATGGTAGCTGAGTGGGAAGTGGCGGAAGACGAATGCGACACGGTCGCCATATTTTTCGTAGAGCTTATGCATTTTTGGCATCATCGAACCACAGCCAGGGCATTGCGGGTCGGCATATTCGACGACGATTACTTTCGAATCAGCCTTGCCGCGCACGTGGTCGGCAATATTGCCGTTCTCGTCTGATGCTTCAATGATTGAACTGGAATCGAATTTTGAATAGTCAGTCTTCTCGCCCGAATTAAAAGATGCCCATGCGATTAATCCACCGAAGGCCGCCAAGATAATAATAATTGCTGCAACTGTAACTTTATTCATAAGGATAGTTTAGCACAGATGGTATAATACCATCATGAAAATCTTGGCCGTTTCGGGTGGTATCGACTCTGTTGTGATGCTCCATTATCTCCGAAACGATCCGGAGGTGATTGTCGCGCATTTTGACCACGGTATCCGCCCGAATTCAGCGGACGATTGCGCCTTTGTGAAAAGACTAGCAGAAAAATATAACAAGCCTTTTGTTTTTGAGCGCCGAGAGCTTGGTGCGGATTGTAGTGAAGCGACTGCTCGCGAGGCGCGCTATAAGTTTCTGAATCGCGTCGCAAAGGAGCGGGGTGGTCAAATCTACGCCGCACATCACGCCGACGATATTATTGAGTCGATCGCAATCAATACTCTCCGCGGTACCGGTTGGCGTGGACTCGCGCCGATGACGAATCCCGACGTCGTCCGCCCGCTACTTAGTTGGACCAAGGCAGACATTTATCATTACGCTACGGAGAACCGACTGAGCTTCCGCCAAGACCAAACTAATACCGAGGGCGATTACCTCCGAAACCGCGTACGCGAGCAGCTTCGTTTCGTGACTAAAACCGACAAGGAACAACTACTAAAACTCTATGAAAAGCAATGCGCCATCAAATCCGAAGTGGAAGAGATCCTTGCAGAATTATCGAATGACAATCGCTATCCGCGTGAACTCTCGAAGCTCGACATTGCGACCGAACTCATCCGCAGTATTCTCGCGAACCAGAATGTCAAGCTCACGCGCCCGCAACTAGATAACTGCAAAAAGGCCATTCTTGAGTTCGCACCAGGCAAGCGCTTTAGTCTCGACCGCGACCATTTTCTCCTTATCGAGCGCTACTCCTTCCTTGTGGAAAAAGTCTAGGAATGCTAGAATAAAACTGCATGAAAATGCGTTTCAATAAGGGTAAATTATCCCTATTAGCTATTGGCATTTTGTCTTTTGTTAGTATTTTTATGGTCGCTGCAATTTGCGGCGGCAATAGTGTTTCTGCCGAGGGCGATGAGCCGCGCATGATTTCGATTTACGATAGCGGTTCGAGGATTAGCGTGAAGAGCGATGCGTCGACTGTACGCGAAGCACTTCTTCGCGCGAAGATTGAATTAAACCCGGGCGACAAAATTGAACCAGCCCTCGACGAAGAAATCAATTCAAAGAACTACAATATTAATATTTATCGTGGCCGCGACGCAATCGTGCTTGATGGCAACAAAAAATTATATGTCCGCACGGCATCTTCCACGCCAAAAGAAGTCGCCGTCGATAGCGGCGTCGAGCTCCTCGAAGCCGACATCGTAAAAATCGTCCCATTCAACAATCTTCTCGAAACCGGCACAACCGTTGCATACCAAGTTGTACGCGCCAAGACCATCCACCTCAATTTCTACGGCAAGCAAATCGACAAGCGCACTCAGGCCAATACAATCGCAGACTTTTTGAAAGAGCAAAATATTGACGCGGATGCAGATAAAACTTGGGTTTCGCTTCCGCACGATACAGTAATTACAGACGGCATTAGCTTTGCTATTCAGCCGCAGGGTAAGCAGACCATTACGCTCGACGAAGAGATTCCATTCCGCGAGCAGACGACTTACGATTACGAGCTGACCTATGGCAAACGCGAGATTATAAAGCCTGGCGTGAATGGCCAAAAGACCGTGACCTATGAAGTCGAGATGCATGACGGCGTCGAGATTTCTCGCCAAACGATTTCCGAAATCATCGTAAAGAATGCCGAGACTCAGGAAGTGAAAGTCGGCATGAAAGTTGATCTTCCAACCGGCTCACATGAAGACTGGATGGCGGCGGTTGGCATTTCGCCGAGCGACTACGGCTACGTGAATTACATCATTACGCACGAATCGCATTGGAATCCGCTCGCGAGAAACCGCAGCTCTGGCGCGACTGGCGTCTGCCAAGCCTTACCAGGCAAGAAGATGGCTTCGGCCGGTGCGGACTGGGAGACGAACCCAATCACTCAATTAAAGTGGTGTAATGGCTACGCAATTGGCCGCTACGGTAGCTGGCGCAAAGCATACGAATTCTGGACAGTTCACAAATGGTGGTAATATGAAGAACAAAAAATCACTCGGACAAAACTGGCTAAAAGATCGTGATATCCTAATCGACATTGCCGACCATGCTTCGACACCAGACGCGAATGTCGTGGTCGAAATCGGCCCAGGTCTCGGCACGCTCACCTCGGCACTCTTCCAATTCTTTGAGCAGGTTATTGCCGTTGAGCTCGATGATCGCCTTGCTGAGAACCTTCCGAAATCTTTCCCAGGCAAAAATCTCCAGGTCGTCCATAAAGACGTTCTTCAACTCAACTTGAACGAACTGAATCTTCCGGACAACTATGTCGTAGCGGGGAATATCCCGTACTACATTACTTCGCCGATTATCCAAAAATTCCTTCACGTCGAGCATAAGCCACAGAAGATCGTCTTGCTCATGCAGAAGGAAGTCGCCGAACGCCTCGCGGCCGAACCAGGCGATTACTCCATTCTCGGCCTCTCCGCGCAGATCTATGCGAAGGTCACACTCGGCCCAGTTGTGAAGCGCGAATTCTTTACGCCACCGCCAAAAGTCGATAGCCAAGTCGTCATTCTCGAACCACTTGAAACCCCACTCGCAAACGAAACCACAATGTCGCTCATCAAACTCGGCTTCAGCGCCCCGCGCAAAAAGCTCGCCGGCAATCTCGTTGCTGGTCTCCAACTACCAAAGGATCGCATCCTCGCGGCCTTTACTGCTAGCGAGATTAATGAGAATGCTCGCCCGGCCGACCTCACGATAGAGAACTGGGTGGCGCTTGAAAAAGCCCTAAAAAGCGAATAGAATAAGCATAAAGATTATGACTGAAGAAGAAATCAATCAGCAACTCGGCGTAACCGAAGCTCCAGTCGCGGAACCGCCAAAAGACATCGTCCCAGAAACCGCCGATGAATTACCTAGCTTGAGCCAAGTCCCAGAACTCGAAAAGCCAGTCGAAAAAGAAGAGAAGCCATTCAGCAAATGGCCAACCTATGTTCTAATTAGCCTCACAGTTGTTGCTGTCGCGCTTGTAACGACTGCCTTAATTTTGTCTTTGCGTTAAATCACGCGTTCAATTTCTTCAAATGTCGTGTCGCCGCGTAGTGCTGCAAGCACGCCTTTTTGTTCGAGTGTTAACATGCCCTCGGCGCGGGCTGCTTTTTCAATGTCGTTCGTATTAATGTCTGCAACATCGCCACGAATGAAGCGCTGGATTGGTTCGGTGACGGCCATCTGCTCCATGATTGCGGTGCGGCCTTTGAAGCCGAATGGGCTACTCTCGCTCGGCTTTTCGCGCCAGAGCGTAATGTCGTCAAGGTTGTAATCGGTTTGAACGCCCTCGAGCACCTTGCGAATATAGCGCGCAACGCTCTCTTCTGGATGGTAAGCTTCTTTATTCTCATCAAGCTTGCGCACCAAGCGCTGTGCGATGAGCAAACGAATGGATGTCGAAAAAATCGGATTTACGCCAATGAGATCAACCATGCGCGAGAAGGCGGCCGAGGTCGAATTTGCGTGGAAGGACGAAAGCACCAAGTGGCCAGTAATTGAGGCTTGAATTGCGGTCTTTGCTGTATCGCCATCGCGAATCTCGCCGACCATCACGACGTCAGGGTCGAGACGAAGCACGCTGCGTAGGCCATCGGCAAAGCTCCCGCCATCGGTCGTGTTAATAGGAATCTGCGAAATGCCAGGGATGCCATATTCAATTGGATCCTCGAGTGTGATAATCTTGCGTTCGGTCGAGTTGAGTGCATTGAGAATCGAGTAGAGCGTAGTAGATTTACCAGAACCAGTAGGACCGACCATTAGGACGAGCCCGCGTGGGTGTGAAATCACTTCCTCAATTGTCTCGCGCTCTTCTGGCGAAATGCCAAGAAGGTCTAGGTTTAACAAACTCTCATCGAAGTTAAAGAGACGTAGCACTGCATCGAGGCCATACATTGTTGGAACGACCTCGACACGAATGTTGAGCACGTGCGAAGCGCCATCGCGATGAATATCCATCTGCATGTGGCCGGACTGAGGTTTATTGCTGGCAGTCGAAATATTCGCGCGAGAGCTCAGCTCGCCAAAGAAAATACGATATTTTTCGCGGCTAATTTCTGCGACTGGGTGCAAGATGCCATCGACGCGCATACGAATGCGAATTACGTCGCGCATGTTCTCGATGTGGATATCGCTCGAGCCAAGCCTGTCAGCCTGATCGAGAAGATAATCAAAAACTCTATCCGTAGAGACTTGATCTAGTGTTTGCGAAACTTGCTGAATCGTCTCGCTATCACCTTCGCTAGCGATTTCGATATCATCATAATGCACCTGCATCGGCGGATCATGGCGCAACATAAAGACCTGGTAAGCCGAATTCGAAACGAGGAAGAATTGAGCGCGGAGACCCCTAGACTCGTAATCGGAAGCCATGCGTTCAATTACGCTACGCGGCGTTTGGCTTGTCACCAAAAACTGATACGGTTTTGACTCATCACCAGCCTGAAGCGGAATAATATAATTTCGGCGCATCTCCTCTTTGTCGAGGACATTCATCGTTAATGGCAGGCTTTGCTCAAACTCGCGCGTATCGATATAGGCAAGACCAAGAATACGCGCCCGACGCTCGGTCGCCTCTTCTTCATTCTGCCTACGCTTGGCTTGTACCTCACCCTCATTCATAATATAAGTATATCATGAATACGCTAATGGTTATCCTATATAATATTCGTTCCACCTATAATGTTGGTGCGATTCTTCGAAGCTGCGAATGTCTTGGTGTGAAGGACATTATTTTGACCGGCTACACGCCATATCTCGACAAAGGCCTTCCGCACGAGCAGGAGAAGCTAAAGAAACAAATTCACAAGACCGCCCTCGGCGCTGAAGAAATGGTGAATTATGAGCGTATCGACGATGTCAACGAAGCGATCGTGAAGTTAAAAGAGCAGGGCTACCAAATTCTTGCCCTGGAGCAGGGGGAGCATTCACTGAACCTTGCTGATTCGCCAAAATTCGAAGGCAAACTCGCCCTTATTCTAGGCGAAGAAGTCCATGGAATTCCAACGGAAATCCTAGATAGATGCGATTGTCTGCTCGAAATTCCGATGCTCGGCAAAAAAGAATCCTTTAACGTTTCGGTCGCGACCGGTATTGCGCTCTGGGAGCTTACCAAACCTTCCCTGAGTGGAACAAGAAAGCATCTACGTACGCAAAGCTGATTCCGACTAGCATTGCAATCCCGCGAATATTTGCAAGCCAAGCGGCAATGTCGTAAGCAAGATTGTCGAAGGCAAAAATCGAAGAGAGCGGATCGGCAATTAGGATTACGAGCACAATCGCAAATACGACCGACTCGATGATGCGAATCGCGCCGAAGAGTCCGCTTTTTCCGGCGCGCATATAAAGTAAAAGCGGGAAGCCTAGCACTAGGGCAAAATGTATTGCGTAATCGACGAGATGTATTTGTGCCCCTGGCAGCCAATCGGCCAAGGCTCTTGCGGCTTCGAGGCCCCATGCTTGGTATACGGCGTAGCCCGCAATCATCGCAAGGAACGGCACGCCAACGTTGTGACGGACCAAGATGAAGAGTAGAAGTAATGCTGCAAGTGCGACTGCTAATACCATGTTTGTTTTTGCTTCTTTCTACCGTTATTTAAGCACAAGCGGTGCGAAAAAGCAAGCAAAAAGCCCCTGTTGAAAGGGGCTCTTCGCTAGGCGCCGACGCGGTCTTTTTTCTGTCCGCGCTTTGCGTTATGTTCGACGTATTCGATAATTTTTGCGGCTACGTTGCGACCAGTGATTTTTTCAATGCCAAATCCAGGTGAAGCGTTCACTTCGAGGACGAGTGGCCCGCGAGAGGAGCGCATAATATCGACACCGGCTACGTTAAGCCCCATCGCCTTTGCGGCGGCGATTGCCATCTTTTCTTCCTTCGCGGTGAGCTTGATTGGCGTGCCGCTGCCGCCCTTGTGGAGGTTAGAGCGGAAGTCATCATCGAGACTCTTGCGCTGCATCGAAGCAACGACCTGGCTGCCAACCACGAACGCGCGGATGTCCGTACCGGCCGATTCCTTAATGAACTCCTGGAGGAGAATGTTCGTGCCGTTATCATTCGTAAGATAGAATGCCTGCAAAGTCGACTTCGCTGCCTTTTTCGTTTCGGCCAAAATCACACCGTTACCGTGCGTGCCATTCGCGAGCTTAATGATTACTGGCATCTCGCCGAGCTGATCAAGAAGATCGTCGATATCGGCCGTGTTGCGACTCACGACGGTTTTCGGGATATCTACGCCATACTTAGCAAGCACCTGCATCGAGCGGAGCTTATCGCGAGCGCGGGTAATCGCAATTGACTTCGAAAGCACATATTCGCCCTGCATCTCGAGCTGGCGCACAATTGCCGTACCGTACTTAGTCATATTCGCGGCAATACGCGGAATAATCGCATCATAAGAACCGAGTGGCTTACCTTTGTAATAAACCTTGTTCTGATGCGGCTCGATGGAAATATAGCAGTTCTTGTACTTAATGACATCTACTTCGTGGCCATGCGCTTTAGCCTCCTCTACGAGGCGCTGCGTGGAATAGTTGGCGTTGCCATTTGATAAAATCGCAATTTTCATTTCAATCAATCTCGTATTTTTCTGACCGCTCTATTATGGCACAAACACCTTAAAAAGTCAATACTCCTTGTCTTTTTCGCCATTTTGTGATATAATGTAAATATACTATCTATCAGGGAGTGATGAGATGAAAAAAGAGTTATCGAAGCTTCAGCACGCTCGCAGTGCTAAAGACTTTCCGGAAATCGACCTCGAGGCCGATGAATATGTCGTGCTTCACATCAAGCGCTCCCGTATTGGCATCGCTTTTATCTGGGTGGTTGTAGCTATGATGGTCTTGGCACTTAGTCTTGTCCTCATCATGCTCGCTGGCAGCGCGAACTCCCAGAACGCCGTCTTTTCTATGAACGAAGGGGCATTACATTATCTTCGCCTCGGAATTTTAGCGCTTTACGTCGTGTTTTTCTTCGGCGGCTTTGTTGGCCAGAGCATCTATGATGCGAACCAAATCTACGTTACCAATCGTCGCCTTATCCAAAAATCCCGCAACTCTCTCTTTGCGAACTCGACGAACATCATTGAACTTCGTCGCATCGAGGACGTTTCATTCCGCCAAAATTCGCTAGTCGATCATCTTTTTCATCTTGGCATTCTCCGTATGTCCACCGTCGGCGAGGAAACGACTTATAGTTTGAAATATGTCGACACCCCGCGCGACGAGGTGAAGACTATCTCCCATCTTGTCTATAAGTGCAAGAAAAATACCGACGATCCGTCAAGCAAATAAAAAAAAAGACCCCAGCTAAAGGGGTCTTTTTTGTTTACTAATTGCGGCTAGACTTAATGTAGTCTGCCTCTTTTTCCATCGTGGCGCGGAGCACATAGGACTGGCATTTGCCTTCGTTGCAATCGCTTGCCTCGTAGGAATAGTTGCTTCCTTGGTCCCAAAGGTTGAGGCCAATCGGGTCCGTGAAGAGATTCGGGTCGATCCATGGCAGCACGTCTGCCTTCTCGATCGTTTCTGGGTAAGCCTCGTTCTGAGCATAATAGCCTTCTTCGAGCGCGTAATACATTGCATTGATTGCGGTTTTACGCTTTTCATCGCGGTCCATCGCAGAGAGGTTGACCTTCTGCAGGAAGAATAAAACCACAAATATACCCACGAATACAATCGCGAGCACTAATTCTAGAACAGTAAAAGCCTTCTTCGTTTTCATATCTTCATTTTAACATAAAAAAATCGGGCGTCTGCCCGTATATATGGTAGCACCGACTGGGATCGAACCAGTGACCTTAGGCTTATGAGTCCTACGCTCTAACCAGCTGAGCTACGGTGCCATGGCGAGTATTATAACACAATAATTACTCTGGCGGAAGGAGTGAGATTCGAACTCACGGTGGTTATTCGCCACGCCGGTTTTCAAGACCGGTGCCTTAAACCGCTCGGCCATCCTTCCAACAGGGAATATTTTACCATAAAAAGACTCCTCTAGGAAGAGGAGTCAAAGAGGAAAGAACTATTTGCCGGTGCTGCCGAAGCCGCCAGTCTCGCCACGCTCGGAAGAGGAGAGCTCATCGACTACCAGAATTTCGCCAACTATTCTCTTGTGGATGATGCCTTGCCCAACTCGGTCGCCCGGATCGATGTTGTAGGGGAATCTGCCGGCGTTGTAGAGCATGATGCTTAACTCGCCTCGATATCCCGATTCAATCACGCCATCATGCTTGCAGAATACTCGGTTTTTCTTGAATGCCTCCATGAGATCGTTATAGCGTGCCGTGTCGTCGGCGTAAAACACTTTGTGATTTACTTCCAGGCTGCTTCTGCCGCGAATTTCCAGCCAATACCTTGGGTCTATCTCGTATGCGAGTCCAAAAGGTACCATTCTGTATTCGCCTGGCAAAATCGAAACCGAATAGTCGAGGCAAGCGAAGAAGTCCATGCCGACGGCATCCCCAGTCATTTGCTGAGGCAATTTTGCCTTCGGGCTTAACTTCTTAAATTTGATAATGCACTTATCGTCGCTTGCTTGCTTCGCGGCGTTCTTTCGCTGCTTGAAGAATTGGATGATACCCATTCGGATCACCTCCTTAAAAGGTACAAGTCTAGGCCCACTGATACTGCCAAAATTATACCATGAATCGCCCGCCTAGTGTTGTAAATATAACCACAACCACTATATATAGCGTGTCAAACCCAAAAATCTTAATCTGTAATCATTGTTTTTTTTACAACCTGTATGGACATTTCGCTACATATAGCGTTACCATTATGACAACAAACACTATATCTAGTGTTTAGGAATCAGAAAAAACAGGAATAACAGCAAGAGATTGAACTACGGAGGTAAAAATGTTCAAATCCATTCGCAAGCGCGACGGTAAGGTCGCCTCTTTTAACCTAGACAAAATCACCGAGGCTATTGCCAAGGCTGGTGCCGCTACTGGCGAATTCGGTCGCGATCGCGCCGAAAACATCGCCGAGAAGGTCGCCCGCACAGCAGAGCAGGAAATCAAGACTCGTATCCCAACGGTCGAACAGATTCAGGATATCGTCGAGAAAGTCTTGATGGAATCCGCTTTTAAACGCACCGCCAAGGCCTACATCGAGTATCGCGCAGAGCGCAGCCGCATCCGCAACGCGAAGTCCAAGCTCATGCAGATTTATAGCACCATTTCCCAGGCTGACGCCTCCGAAGACTCCGATGTGAAGCGCGGCAACGCAAACGTCGATGGCAACTCTGCAATGGGCAAGATGCTCCAGTTCGGCGCGGAAGGCTCCAAGGAATACGCCAAGCTCTGCCTATTAAAGCCAGAATTTGTCTACGCACATGACCATGGCGACATTCACATTCACGATCTCGACTTCATGGCAACCGGTACTTTGACTTGCTGCCAGACCAACCCATTGAAGCTCTTCGAACACGGCTTTAACACCGGTCACGGCTTCCTCCGCACGCCAAATTCCATCGGCACTGCCGCTGCTCTCGCCGCCATTATTCTCCAGGCCAACCAGAACGAGCAGCATGGTGGTCAGTCCATTCCTAACTTCGATTATGCTCTCGCACCAAGTGTCAACAAGACCTTCCGCAAGAGCCTCAAGAACAACATCGCCAAGTACGAAGAGTTTACTGGCAACAAGGTAAAGGTCGAAATTAATGACGACATTACCTACGGCGACGACGAATTCCTCAAGAAAGCCAAGGTTCCAGAAGCTGTCATCAAGGCTTCCAAGGAAGACACCGAGCATCAGACTCTCCAGGCCATGGAAGGCTTCGTCCATAACCTCAACACCATGCACAGCCGTGCTGGCGCTCAGGTCCCATTCACTTCGATTAACTTCGGTACCGATACTACTCCAGAAGGCCGCCTCGTTTCCAAGATGCTCCTTGAAGCAACCATGAACGGTCTCGGTCATCATGAGACGCCAATCTTCCCAATCTCCATCTTCAAGGTCAAGGAAGGCGTCAACTTCAACCCAGAAGATCCAAACTACGACCTCTTTAAGCGCAGTATGGAAGTTTCTGCAAAGCGCCTCTTCCCGAACTTCAGCTTCCTCGATGCGCCTTACAATCTCCAGTACTATAAGCCAGGCGATCCAAACACCGAGCTCGCAACCATGGGCTGCCGCACTCGTGTTTTCGGCTCCTGCTTCAAGGAAACTGACGGTAAGGTCTTCGGCCGCGGCAACTGCTCCTTCACCACTTTGAACCTTGTCCGCATCGGCATCAAGCACGGTATCTGCCTCGGTGAGCGCAAAGAACCAGATTGGGACGGCTTCTACCATGAACTCGACGAGAAGCTCCGCCTCTGCGCCGATCAGCTCTACCAGCGCTTCGAATTCCAGGGCAACCAGAGAGTCAAGAACTTCCCATTCCTTATGGGCCAGGGCAACTGGGTTGGTAGCGAAAAGTTGAAACCAAACGATAAGCTCCGCGACGTCATCAAGCACGGTACGCTTTCCATCGGCTTCATCGGCCTCGCCGAAACTCTCGTCGCAATGATTGGCAAGCACCATGGTGAATCTGCCGAAGCTCAGGAAATCGGTCTCGATATCATCGGCCACATGCGCGACTTCTGTGATGAGGAAACCAAGAGAATGCACCTCAACTACTCGCTTCTCGCAACCCCAGCCGAAGGTCTTTCTGGCCGCTTTACCAAGATGGACCGCAAGGAATTCGGCGTAATCAAGGGCGTCACTGACCGCGACTTCTATACCAACTCCTTCCATGTTCCTGTCTACTATCCAATCTCCGCCTTCGAGAAAATTGACATTGAGGCGCCATATCACGCCCTCTGTAATGCTGGTCATATCACCTACATCGAAATGGATGGCGATCCAAGCGAAAACATCGAAGCCTTTGAGGCTGTTATCCGCCACATGAAGGAAGCAGGCGTCGGCTACGGTTCCGTCAACCACCCAGTTGACCGCGACCCAGTCTGTGGCTTCTCCGGCATCATCAAGGGCGACACCTGTCCGAACTGCGGCCGCAAAGAATGCGACGGTGAATGTGGCTTCGAACGCCTCCGCCGCATCACCGGCTACCTCGTAGGTTCTCTCGAGCGCTGGAATGATGGCAAGAAGGCCGAGGAAGCTGCCCGCGTAAAGCACAACGTCTCTGTTGGCCAGTACGACCTCAAGACCAAGTGTGACCGCGAAACCAAGAAAGCCTGCGCCAAGAAGGCCGTCGGAAAGGCCTAAATGCCTGCTAACGAAGATTTGAATCCGGCTACCGTCTCCCACACTCGAAAAGTGGCAGACGGTGACCACACCGGCGAATGGCAGACTCGCCTTTGCCGCCCTCAACTCGACGTCCCAGATGGCTATATTCGCCTCTCTGGCGACCTCGAACACGACTCTATTGTGAATGGCCCAGGCCTCCGCGCCGTGCTCTGGACTCAGGGCTGCCGCCAGCATTGCCCAGGCTGCCAGAACCCAGAAACTTGGACGGAAGATCCAGAGGTCGGCGCTACGGTGACGATCGAAAAGGTCAAAGACGAGCTTAGGAAGCTAAAAGGGCAGACCGGCATCACTTTCTGCGGCGGCGAGCCAATGCTTCAGTGCAAGGCTCTCCTCGAAATCGCGAAGTTCTGCCACGAAGAACTCGGCTGGAATGTCTGGTCCTTCACTGGCCTCGTCTATGAGCGCATTCCGCGTGATGGCATCGAATGGGAATTCATCAAAGAGCTCGATGCGTTAATTGACGGCCCATTCATCATGAGCCAGCGTGATCTCACTATGAAATTCCGCGGCTCCCGCAACCAGCGCATTCTTCATCTAAAGGATGGCGGAATCGTCTCTCAGGAGTAATAGTGAAGGTCGAAGGATCGAAACTGAAATTTATCGCTAAAATTGCCGGCTTTTTGGCCGGCTTTAGCGTTCTTGGCTTTTTGCTAATAGCCATCAGCTACACGTTGCCGCGGGGCAATATTACGAAGCATGTCTCCGAAAGCAGCGAAGCCTACGCCTCTGATAGCTCCTGGGCGCCAGGGCTCGCAGCGACTAGGAACGACCACTTTTCTGATGCAATTATTCTTGGCATTGCCGCTTATCGCGGCGAGAACCCAATCGAATCGGCCGCATTAACTCAGTATTACGCCGTGCCAGGCCAATCGCCGATGGACTCGCTTGCCTATTTTTACGGCGGGGAGGGCAATACTGACCAGGCAGAAACCATCGATTATGCCCGTTATTGGCATGGCTACCTCGTTTTTCTTGCGCCACTGCTCGAGTTTTTTAATCCGTCCGAGCTAGTTTTTCTAAATGTCATCGTTCAATTTGCGCTCATCATTGTGCTTATCGTGCTCGCCTATCGCCGCTATGGCGCGAAACTCGCGGTTGCGTTGGCGGTTTTCGTCTTTTCGCTTAGCCCTGTCACAGTGGCACTTAATTTCCAGTATTCCGCGGTTTTTTATCCTACCATTCTCGCACTACTAGCGATTATTCTCTGGGACAAGTGGCTGCTCGAAAAGAACCACTACTGGTATTTCTTCCTTTTGCTCGGTTCGGCCACGGTTTTTCTTGACCTTCTAACTTATCCGCTCGTTTCGCTTGGCGCACCGCTCGCTCTCGTCTTCTATCTTCGCCGCTACCAGATCAAGAGTGCCCGCGAACTCTTGCCGCCGCTCCGTACCGGCGTTCTCGCCTCGGTCTGCTGGGGCATCGGCTATGCTGGCGCTTGGGCTTTCAAATGGGGCATTTCTAGCCTAGTTCTCGGTCGTAATATGTTTAGCCCAGCACTTTCGCAAATCCTTTATCGCTCGGGCAACGATTTTGGGCACCTCGAAACCATCCGCCTCAACTTCATAACGATGTTCAATTTGCCGATGGTCTTCGTGCTCGCCGTCCTGGCCTTTGCGGCTATTACACTGATTCTAATCAAGAAGGCTCATTTTGTCTGTCAGAAATGGAGCATGCTCCCATATCTTATCCTTGCGGCTTTCCCATTCATCTGGTATTACGCCTTCGCGAATCACTCTTTCGTTCACCATTGGTTTACTTACCGCGAGCTTTCAATTGCCGTTTTCGCCGGCACGCTCGTCGTCGCTAATTCTATAACAAAGAGAAAGGAAAGGGAAAAATGCCCAAAAAAGCGAAAAAAATCAACCAAACAGCGGTCTATCTAGAGATTGCCCGGAAATCCGTCGCCGCAAGCCTTCTAATTGGTCTCGGCAACTATGTTTTACTAAAGGTCGGCCAACCGCTTGGCCCATTCCTCTTTGCTTTTGGTCTTCTCGGTGTTTGCGTACTCGGCGCTAACCTCTTTACGGGGAAGTGTGGCTTCCTTTTCGCCGACAAGATCAAGCCGCTCCATCTCCTGACTATTCTCCTCGTGAATCTCCTCGCCGGCTATCTCATCGGCCTCGCCTTTAGCGCCTGTGACGCTTCGGTTGTCGAGGCGGCCCGCGCCAAAGTCGCTACCTGGGACATCTCTTGGAGCTTCTTCATCCGTTCCATCCTCTGCGGCGTCATCATGTATCTCGCGGTCGCCATCTATCGCAAAGGCTCGCCGCTCGGCGTTCTCTTCGGCATCCCGCTCTTCATCCTCTGTGGCTTTCAGCACTGTATCGCGAATATCATCACCCTCGGCGTCGCCGCTACCTGGGACTGGTCTGTTCTGATCTGTGTTCTTGGCAACTTCGCCGGTTCTCTGATGGTCTGGTGGCTTCTCCGCGAAAAGAAAAACTAAGCCGTTTTGCAGGGGTAGAGATTGACTTTCGGCCCAATCTGTGATATAATATAAAGGTTAGGTCGCCTATTTAGTTAGGCAAATTCTAAAGTCGTTTAGGAGGAGCACATGATGAGAAATTTCAATTTGACCCCCGTTTTTAAGGGGATGACCATTAGGGAAGCTTGGGAGGGGGATTACAATCTCCTAATCAAGCGCGGTATGCCCGAAGAGCAAGTGATGGCCCTCAAGGCAGTAGTAGAAGACTTAAAGAAGCGCAGCGTCTCTGAGGTTTTCGAATTTTTGGAAGATACAGACCCTCTCTTTCACGCCATTTATGGGTACGGCAAAGATGACATCTTTGTTTATCCGTTTGTAGCGGGGAAAGAGATTCCGGAGGGCATCAAGGAAGTCGAAGGCAAAGTCGGCGACCAGTCCTCTAAGTGGCACTGGGAAAGCCTGCTGGAGCACGCGTGCTACGTTTGCGCGAAACTCATAGAACAGGGGTATTTCCCTGAAGACGAAGCTATCTTATTGGCAGTGTGGCATGACATTGGTAAGAAATACACGTCAGCCACCAATCACGTCGGTGGAGTCTGCTTCTACAATCATGCCGCGGTGTCTGCTTTTATAGCAGCGAAAGCACTCGTTGGCTCGAAGCTCTCTGCTGATGCCGGGAAAAGACTCGTAGCTATCATCTTTGGCCACATGCAGCCCCTTACGCTGTGGAATGTGGACAAAGACTGGCAAACTGGTGAACCGGTCGACTACAAGATGAAGTTCTTCAAGGAGATGCTGGATTTCTTCGACGGAGATTACGCTATGGCCGGCAAGATTGTCGGCGACATCGATATCTTCAAAGAGTGTGATCTTGGTATCGCAAAAGAAGACATTGATAAGCCGGAAATCCGCGAGGCCATCGCCCGTGGGCGCGAGCTCATCCTCGGATAACCCCTCCACCGTTTCAGAAGCCCCCTTTGGCTCAACCGAGCCGAGGGGGTTTATTTTTGCCAAAAAGCGCGGCTTAAAAAACAAGGGAGTGCTATAGTTAAAACAGGAGAACTAAAGATGAACATCGTAATTGTAGGAACTGTTATCGAAAAAGACGGCAAGTACTTGCTCGTCCAAGAGGCGAAGGCGCACTGCCGCGGCAAGTGGAATTTACCAGCCGGCCACCTCGACCCGCACGAGTCGATTTTTGACGGTGCCAAGCGGGAAGCGAAAGAGGAGTGCGGCCTCGATGTGGAATTGCATCGGATTTGCCACATCATCAACAAAGACCATGGCGACGATAACTTAGTAGGAATCCTCTTCGGCGCCACCCCGGTAAGCGAGGAGATCTCCTTTAGCCAGGACGAAATTCTTGATGCTCGCTGGTTTAGCTATGAGGAAATAGTTGCCATGAGAGATCGCGACGAGCTTCGCGA
>CAMZEA010000016.1 GCA_947305655.1 uncultured Candidatus Saccharibacteria bacterium
AAAAATTGAACAAATTTTTTGACAAGCATAAGCATTATCTGATAGAATATGGGGTAATTAGGCCTTAAAAAGAAAGTATACGAAATGGATGACGATCAATTTCAGGGGGGATTGAGCGGTCAGGGTGGGAATCCTGTACCAGCTAACAATAGCAACACTTATGATTTTACTAACGGTGATCCGCTAGCTAGTTTGGATAACCCAGAAGCTGCCGCACGGGCCGCTGCTGAGGCAGACCCGGCGGATAATATCGCCGTCGACCCGCTCGCGAACGAGCCAATTATGGATTTGACAAATAATGTGAACATTTCTGCGCCAGAACTTCCGGAAGAACCAGAAGCAACTGCGCCGGCCGAAGAGCCGGAAGGGCCTATTTCTGAAATGTCGAGAAGAATGGATATTGAGCTAGGGAACATCGACGGCGCCCCTTCGCAGGCAGACGTGCCTACGGAAGAACCTGTTGCCCCTGAAGCCGAATCGAGTTCGTCTATTTCTATGGAGCCAGTTAGCCCTGCATTGCCAACGATGGATGCTGATGCGCCGACTGGAGAGCCAGAGGCGGAACCTACTCCGCAAATTCTTGGCCCAGAATCGACTTCGGCAGAGGAAACGCCAGAGCAGAACGTCGAAACGGCTGCGATGTCTTTTGAAACAACTGAGATTCCTGGCCAAACGCCTGCACCGACGCAGTCGGACGATATCCCATCCTTTGCTGGCGAATCGCGCCCAAGTGTTGCGACCGTTAATAACGGTGGCAAAAAACAAAACAAGTCGTTGATTATTATCTTGATTGCGGCTGTCGTATTGATTGGCGGCATTGTGGCCGCAATGATGATTATCCCTAACTTAAATAGCAGGAAAAAGGGAAATACCAGTAATAACGGTAACCAGTCTTCGCAGAATAATACTCCTGCCGATCCAGACGACAATGACTCTAACGATTCGGACGAGGATCAAGATGAAGATGAAAACGTAGTAAAGACAAAAGTCGTTGGTCGCGTCGACAAAGGATATGTCACGGTTCCGGAAAATTGGAAGCAAATTCTCGATCCGAACGACGAGACTTTAGTCAAATATACGGATGAAGATGGTGACTTTACGGTTTTCTTGAATGCTGGTCCGATTACGGAAGTGACGGCAGAGGGTTTTGCGAATCTCCAACTTGAATATTCGAAGGAAGAGGCAAAAGAACCGGAAACGCTCAAAGCATCCGAGAAGACGATTGGCGATTTTTCGATGACGGAGATTAAGTATTTCTCGACCGCAAACAATAAATATACTTATAAGTATGTCTTTGAATCCGCTAAGTCTGGTTATACATACTTCATTTGGATGGAATGCTCCGATGAGAAAAGCGAATTCTTCACGAGCATCCCGAAGAGCTTCTCGGTAGCAAAGAAATAAATAAATCCCCCGAAAGGGGGATTTTTGATATCGGTCGCTTAAAATATTGTATAATAACAGATAAGAATTTAACGAAAGGCGCTTTTTGAGTCTAAAGATTGGTATTGTTGGTCTAGCTAATGTGGGGAAGAGCACGCTTTTTAATGCGCTCACAAATGCTGGTGCTCTCGCGGCGAATTATCCGTTTGCGACGATTGAACCAAATACTGGTATTGTTGGTGTTCCTGACGAGCGTCTAGATGTTCTTGCGAAGATGTATGAGTCGGACAAGGTAGTGCCGGCGACGGTTGAGTTTGTGGATATCGCTGGCCTCATTGCTGGTGCGTCGAAAGGCGAAGGTCTTGGCAACAAGTTCCTCGCGAATATTCGTGAGTGCGCGGTGATTTGTCATGTGGTGCGCGTTTTTGCCGACGGCAACGTGACGCATGTTGCGGGTGGTCCAGATCCGAAGCGCGATATCGAGACGGTCGAGATGGAGCTTGCACTCGCAGATATTGAAACACTAGAGAAGACTCTACCGAAAATTGAGAAGGAAGCGCGCGGTGGCGATAAAGATGCTGCAAAGCGTGCAGAGCAGGCTAAGACGGCGCTCGAAGCGCTAAAGAGCGGCAAAACGCATGTTGAGCCGGTTGACGGACTCGATCTTCTTTGCGGCAAGCCGGTTTTCTATATGTTCAACATGGATGAGAATGAGCTCGTCGATGAGGCCAAGCGTAAAGAGCTGACGGATATGGTTACGCCGGAAAAGTGCGTTTTTGTGAACGCGAAGCTTGAGGCTGAAATGGCGGATATGAGCCGCGAAGAAAAGCAGGAATTCCTCGATAGCTACGGCATCAAGGAAGATGGCCTTACTCAGCTCGTGCATGTCGCATATGACACCTTGAAACTTCAAAGCTATCTGACAGCGGGGAAGAAAGAGACGCGTGCCTGGACGATTCCGCAGGGCGCAACGGCGCCAGAGGCGGCAGGTGTGATTCATACGGATTTTCAGCGTGGATTTATCGCGGCATCGATTTGTTCTTATGATGATTTGGTCCGACTTGGGTCGGAAAAAGCCGTGAAAGAAGCTGGCCTCATGCGCACGGAAGGCAAAGATTACGTGATGCGCGACGGTGACGTGGTTGAATTTAAATTTAACGTATAAAAAGTTTGTATTTTTCTTTTTGCTTATGCTAAAATAATGGTATGAGTCTAGGTTATGGTGTGGGCGATTTCTTTGCATTAGATATCGGTACAGACGCACTTAGAATGATTGAATTATCCGGCAATGCGCAGCACGGCTGGGTTTTGCAGCGTTTTGCATATGTGCCAGTCGATCGCCAAATATTACAAGATAGCAGCGATGCTGGTAAACGTCGTCTCGGCGAGACGATTGTTAGCGCTGCTCAACAAGCAGGTATCAAAACTAAGAATATTGCCTTGGGCCTTCCATCGAACAAGACCTTCACGGCGATTGTTGAGGTGCCGACGCAGGATAACAAGTCGATGGAAAAGATTATCAAATATCACATCGATCAGTATATTCCGATGCCTGTTGAGGACGCGAAAGTTGATTACGTAATTATCGGGCCAAGTCCAAATGATCCGGCTGTAACTGAGGTACTTCTCTCTTGTACGTCAATCAAGTACGCAGAAGAGAAGATGGAAAGCGTAGAGTCTTTTGGATTTAATCTTATCGCTCAAGAGCCAGAATCTATCGCAATGTCTCGCTCATTGATGCCCCCAGGGCTCACTGACGCTCGTCTCATTATTGATTTTGGTGAAGATTCGACCGATTTGTCGATTGTCTATGGCGCACCAAGGCTTGTTCGTATGCTCCCAGGCGGCCTATCTGTACTCGTCCGTACCGTAGCGAATTCTCTTAACGTAAAAGAGAGCCAGGCCCGCCAGTTTATTTTGAAGTTTGGCCTTGCTCAGGATAAGCTTGATGGCCAGGTTTTCCGTGCGCTTGATAACACGCTTGAAAACTTCGCTTCAGAGCTTACGAAATCTGCGCGCTTCTTCCAGACTAAGTATCCAAATGTTCAGGTTGGCGGCATCGTTCTATCCGGTTTTGCTGGCGTGATTCCGTTCTTGCCTGAGTATATCGAAGCAAAGACCGGTATCCAGACGGTGCAGGGTAATCCATGGCAGATGGTGAAAGTTTCTCCTCAGCAGCAACAGGCGCTTTCGCAAGTTGCGGCAGAGTTCTCGGTGGCGATTGGTTTAGCGGAAAGGACAAATAAGAGGTAGTTTATGTACGAAATTAGCTTAGTCCCAGACGTAAAAGCCGAATTGCTCCGCAAATTGCGTATGCGCAATTTGGTGATTTTCATTTGTATTATTGTGGCCGCTGCTTGTGCTGGCATTATCTTTATCTTGCTCGGTATTACTGGCGGTCAAGGCGTCATGCTTAGTCTAAAGGATAAAGAGATTGCTTGTCGCGCCGACGGTGTTGTAAAAGGTGGAACCTGCAACACGAAGGATTATGGCACTGCAGTAATGAAGTTCCGCAACGCTGAAGAGCTTTTGACGATTCAAAATCAAATGAACGGTCTTTCGGTTCTCAATAACAACAAGATCAAGTTCTCTCGCGTGTTTGGCATTCTCGATGTAGTTTTGCCGACTGGTGAGAATGAAGTGAAGATTTCTCAGCTTAGTACGGATATTAACAATAACGCGCTCTTCTTTGACGCAGTAGCAAGCGCTTCAAATAACATTGGTTATCGTGCGCTTGAGGCATTTAAGAAGAATGCCAAGCTTTCCTACTACGACTACGGTAGCTATATGCGCTACGACAAGGAATCCGGCGAATATGTCGAAATTCCAAGCTTCTGTATCGACGAAGAGACTGATAGCAATGGTGTGACCTTTGGTATTTATCACAAGGGTAAGCCTGGCTGCGAAGCTCCAATGATTGAGGAAGAGGAGAGCAAGACTAAAACTGACGAAGATGAGGTTTTGGAAGACGAAGACGAAAATGCCGTCGTTCCTACGGTAAAGCAAAACAGCGCTTCGGCTGCAACTACGACTAGCGAGAAGAAGCTGAACGAAGAAAACATTACGGATATTCGCATTCGCCGTACCTACAACGATCGTTCCGATATGGAAAAATACCGCAACGGAAACGACGCTTATGGCGATAGCACTACGAAGGGCTATTACTTTGAGAGTAGCTGTATGCAGTATACCGACAGCGGTAAGTTCGATGAGGCGGCAACGCTTGAAGCATGTCCATTGCTATCCGACGATCCGAATATTGGCGATTCGTCCTACGGTCGCAACAGCGAAGACAAGATGGTCCTTTCGTTCTCTGCAACTATTACGATTACGCGCGATGTTTTCCTAGCTCGCAACAAACACGTCCAGGTGATTGGTCCTACGCGTCAGAATGTCACAGATAGCTACATTCAGGTTCGTGATATGTTCACCGAAGCAGCGGATAAGGAGGGCAACTAATATGGCGGATAAGAAAATCAGTAAAGCAAACGGTCGCGGAAAAGGCGTAGCATTTGCAAAGTGGGCAAAGATTGATAAAGCTCAGCGCAATATGCTTGTAGCGGTTTGTGTTGCTTCGGTTATTTTTGGCATCACCGCAGTAGGCGTAGTCTATCTCTGCAAAGTTATTGCTTTCAACGCCAAGGTTATCACGGAGAAGAATACGATAATCGATAACTATAAGAAAATTCAGACAAATCTCGAAAGCGTTTCGAGCAGAGTAAATGAATTAAGCGATAATGGCGCGCTCGAAGTGGTCGCGCGAACTCGCTCTAGCGATTGCGCTGGACGTTCAATTGGCTCGCTTGATGCAAATAGTACCGTCGAGGACGTAGAGTTAAGTCGTACTTGTACTGCGCTTCGTGTGATTCCAGATGCATTGCCATCCCAGATGAACGACGAGGCAACGCTCGCGAGCTTGAACTGGTTGCTTCTCTGGAGCGATCCATCGATTGTGATTGATGGTATTTCCGGTACAGATGTCGAAGGCGTGACAATGACCGATAAAGACGGTCAATCTAGCGGAGCGACATTGCAGCCAACTGGTGCTGCAGTTTCGATCAATGATGGTAGCGCAAAGGTGCATAAGGCACTCGATACGATTGAAAGTTCAATTCGCAACTTCGACATCGCATCTGCAACAATTAGTTGGGCGGGCGGTACGATGAGTGAACGTAACACTTATATCCCTGAGACAATTGAGCTTAATGCAACTTATCGTGCATATTATTCTGATTCGGTGAGGATTGAGAAGAAATCAAAGAAGATTTGCGCCGACGATACGAGCGATAAATGCACCGGTAGGAGGAGGAAGTAATGAAAAACACTGACATAGCATTAGTTGTAATGATCGCTCTTGTGTCGACTGTAATTTCGTATTTCCTCGGAAATGCATTATTGGGCGATCCGAACGAAAGAGTAACGACGGTTGATTACATGGATGTTATCGGCTCGAATGTCGACGAACCTGACGTGGAGACATTTAACGTTGATGCGCTCAACCCTACGGTTGAGGTTTACGTCGGTAATTGTGGCCCAATGGAAGTCTGGGATGCAAATGCTAAGGTTTGCCGCTCCAAGATGGCTGACGATACCGATACGGAAAAGTCGTCTGGCAAGAAGAAAAGCTCCGATGTTGATGATGATATCGTAGAAGATGCTCTGAGCGACGACACGGCAGATATAGATACGGGGGAATAAAATGCTTCTTACTAAGGAGCAGGAACAGAGTGTAGTTAAACTCCTTATTGAGGATGGTCTTGTTGATGCTGGTCTCGCGCAGAAGACATATACCGAGGCAGAGGCGAGTGGCCAGCCGGTTTTGGCTGCCTTAAAGTCAAAGAATGTCGCATCTGACGACATTATCCAGCATGCAACTGCAGTCGTGACGAAGACGCAGTATATTGATTTGCGCAATATTAAGTTCGACAAAGAGAAGCTTCTTGCGATTCCGCAGGAAGATGCGAGAAACCACAAAGTTATTCCGCTCGGCGAGAAGGACGGCATGCTTTATATTGCCGTTATTGATCCGACGAACATTCAGCGCATTGATTATATTGCAACACTCGTAAAGATGCCAGTGCACCCGATGATGACGTCGGAGGCTGGTATTCAAAATGCTCTTATGCAATATGTGGCCGACCTTAAGGATGTCGACCGTGTTGCAGAGAAGGAACAAGAACAGAGTCAAACTGGTACTGGCGGCAAAGAAGTTCAGACAATTACGCAGGACTCGCCGATTTCGAAGGCTCTTACCTCGATTCTTGATTATGCTGCGAAGTCGAAGGCATCAGATATTCATATCGAACCGCTAGAAAAATCTCTCATTATTCGTTGCCGCGTGGATGGTGTTTTGCGCAAGACGATGGAGCTTCCAAAGTCGATTGAGCCGGCGCTTGTTTCGCGCATTAAGATTATGGCAAAGCTGAAGATTGATGAACACCGTTTGCCGCAGGATGGTCAGTTCTCGGTGCTCGTGAATGATAACGAGATTGATCTTCGTATTGCAACATCGCCAGTGGTTTGGGGCGAGCAAGTCGTGATTCGTCTTTTGGATAAGAGCGGTACCTCGATGGAAGTCGAGGAAATGGGTATGACCGGTCGTGCGCTAAAGGATGTGATGAATGGCATTTCGCGCCCGAATGGTATGATTCTAACTTCTGGTCCTACCGGTTCTGGTAAGACGACTACGCTTTATGCACTCGTGAAGAAGATTAAGAATGAGACGGTGAATATTGTCACGCTTGAGGATCCGGTAGAGTACAAGATGGACGGCGTGAACCAGATTCAGGTAAATAACGATGCTGGGCTTACCTTTGCTAATGGTCTTCGTTCGATTTTGCGCCAGGACCCTGACGTAGTGATGGTCGGCGAGATTCGCGATGCCGAAACTGCAAACCTTGCGGTGCAGGCGGCACTCACTGGCCACCTTGTGTTCTCGACGCTACACACGAACTCGGCGGCAGGTATTTTGCCTCGTCTTCTCGATATGGGTATCGAGCCGTTCTTGCTCGCTTCGACTCTCAATACAGTTATTGGTCAGCGCCTTGCGCGTCGCGTTTCTGAGCGCAAGGAATCCTTCCAGACGCCAGAGATGGAGACGACTGCGATCAAGCAGATTGTAGGGAACTTGTTACCGCAGACGCCGGCGGATGTTGCGATTGTATCTGAGAAGCTCGGTTATGGCACTTTGCCGCTTGCGACGTCGCCGCACTTTACGTTAGTGAAGGGCATCGAAACGGAAGAGGCGCCTGGCGGGTATAAAGGTCGTATTGGTCTCTTTGAGACGATTGATGTTGATGACGATATTCAGAAGCTGATTGTGGCGCACGCGACGTCTGGCGACATTATGCGTGTCGCGAAGATGAAGGGTACGATTACGATGCGCCAGGATGGCGTGATGAAAGCGCTCGCGGGATACACGACAATCGAAGAAGTGAACCGCGTGTCATCCGACTTGGCATAAAAAAGACGACCTTCGGGTCGTTTTTTTGTATTATTTTGAATGTGATATGATAAAACCATAGAACTCATGTCTATTTAAGATAGTTGCTTTGCGCAAGGGGGCGGTGAGTTTTAGATTAAAGTGAATATCGCATCGTTTAGTGCGGGAAAGGTCGCAAATGGAGCGTTTTGAAAAAGCCAAACTTACGGATGAGAACTATGACGAGGAGAGCGAAAAACTCGAAGCCTTCAAAGAGCATATCGAGGGTTTGAGTGAGAAAGAAAGAACCGCCGAAATGGTGACTCTAATTAATGGTTTGACGAACCCAGACAATAAGAGGCTGGCCACGTATTTATTAGGAGAAAGCGAAATAGATCAAGCGGCTGCCGTTAGACTGGTTAGCTATATTTCGAATTATGAAAATTCAGACCAGCAAGTGGGCGTTGCTGAATATCTAGACGAGATGTGCGATTATGAAGAGGATTTGACGGGGGAGGCGCGTGATACGGATGTCGATGTGTCGTTATACGGATATGAAGTTGCGGCTGACGTCGCTAGAGAAATCGAATCAATAAAAAATAGCAGCGGTAGGGACTTGAGTGAGGATGACATACGAAACATAGCCGTTGCACGCGCTACGGTTAGCCGCGTAGAAAATGAGAGCCTATATTTCCACGGCAGCAATAGTGAAACAAAGAAAGATGACCTTGATTTCCTTAGGGTGACCTTATTCTTTGATGGCGATATAAAGTACGGTATAGCTAGCGCGGCAGAAGAGATATACGGGAAAGAAAAAAGTTGGCGTAATACTAGGGAGCTAGCCGGTGTTAACCCGGAAAATTATCTTAAGGCCGCCTTTAGGCTGAAAGACGATATGGTATTTATAGGCGATTGTTATGACGCTTATCTTGCTAATCTAGCGGAAGGCGAAGGGATTATTGCCGCAGCTAATGGAGCTGGAGAGCAACAGTAGTAGCTAAAAATACTAGAAATATAAAAAATAGCCCCTTTGGGGTTATTTTTTTTATTGGTGCGGGTTGAGAGAGTCGAACTCTCATGTTGAGTTTGGAAAACTCACATAATAACCGTTATATGAAACCCGCGCGTATCTGGGGTGGGTAAAAGGGTTCGAACCTTCGACCTTCGGTGCCACAAACCGACGCTCTAACCAGCTGAGCTATACCCACCAAGTGAGATACGCTTTATTAATTATATCAGATTATTACTTATTCGCAAGGATTAAGAGATAGGCAAGGTAGCCGAGGCCAGCGCCTGCGGCGATGACGCCGATGACAGTGATAGTCCAGAGCCAACCGGATTTCTTCTTTGGGGATTCGGTCACGACATGCTTACCAGTGTTGGTCTTGTCGTGAAGCGGGCTCTTGTGGCTATAAACATTGTGCGTGCTCTTGAGGGCAGAGGCGCTAGTCTCTGGGATATTGGCGCCGAGTGGGCGTTTTTCGACCTGAGCGTTTGGATTCAAGAACGGAGAGCGGCCGCCGAGGGAATAATTATTGGCATTTGGGGCTGGGCCAATCTTTGCAGCTGGCTTAGCAACAGGTTTTGCGACCGGTTTTGCTGCCGGAGCGGCTGGACGGGCGGCAGGAGCAATTGTATGAGCGGATGCTGGGCGCGCGATTGGTTTCGCGGTTGGATGAGCGGCGAGATGAGCAGCTCTTGCGGCTGGGTTAGCGGCGGCGCGTGGAGCGGCAGGCTTCACGGCTGGGCGGCGAACAGTGGCAGCAGGGCGAGCTGGCGCAACTGAACGTGCGGCAACTGGCCTTGCGGCTGGTTTGATAGCGACAGTACGAGTAGTAGTGGTGACGCGAGCGATGACTTGAGAGCGGCGCGGGGCAAAATCCATGAACATGCCACGGCTAGCTGGTTTTTTTGGTTCTGCAGGTTTCGGGGCAGCAGCAGGCTTGGCCTTTGCGGTCTCGCGAGCGCTCATTGCTGCATTTACGGCTTTGTCTAATTCATCGTAATTTATACTGTTATCGCTCATTTTTGACACCTTTAGCTATCTCTAAGATAGCACAGAATTGGTCAGCAATCAAACTTGCGTTGCCGATCAATAGGCCATCGATGCCGTCAATAGCGAGATAGCCGGCTGCGGTGTCTTTGTTAACGGAGCCGCCATAGAGAATGGAAACGTTTTCAGCGGTGGCTGCGTCGTAGCGTTTTGCGATAAGTTTACGAATGAGAGATTGAGCTTCTGCGATGTCGGTTGGGCTGGCAGGCTTGGCGCCTTTGTTGCTGCTGATAGCCCAAACTGGTTCATAGGCAATAATGACTTTGTCGACATCGTCTGCGCCGATCTGGCTGAGGCCAGCGGCGAGTTGGTCATAGATGGCGGCCTTGGTCTCGCCGTCTCTGCGCTCGAGGGCAGTTTCGCCGACGCAGAGAATTGGGGTAAGGCCATTGCGGATAGCGGCGGCGACTTTTTGAGCGATGATTTTGTCGGTTTCGTTGAAAACGTAACGGCGTTCGGAGTGGCCGATGATGACATAGTCTACGAAGCTGCGAATTTGAGTAGGGGATACTTCGCCGGTGTAGGAGCCGTAATCCTGCCAGTGGCAGTTCTGAGCGGCGAGCTTAAACTGGCGGCGGTTGATTTGGAGCGAAAGTGTCTGGAGGGAAACCATGCCTGGGGCAAGGATAGCCTGGACTTTGCGGGTTGGCTGATAGCGATTCGCAAGTTTGTTGAGATAAAGGCTTGCTTCGCCTGGAGTGAAGTTCATTTTCCAGTTTGCGATGATGTAGGTTTTGCGGTTATTGTCCATAATGCTCCTCGATTATAGTTTATAATTTGGCTGGCCGTAAGCGGTCCAAGCAAAGATGAAACAAAGTTCAGTGATAATAAGCGCGAAGATAGTGAGGATGCTGGCGGTAGGGAAGACGAAGAGCAGTATTATAGTTGCGAGCGTCCAGATGACAAGCGAGAAAACGACTTCGGCGCCAAAGATTGTGATGTGGAAGAGTTTAGCAAGTTTGCCGATGTACTTGCGAATGCTGTTGTTGTAGATGCGCGCAGCGATAACGATTATGATAATGGCGAAGAGGATGGCGCCGATGGTGACAATGGTGGAGAGGACTGGGTTTTGGCCGCCGTTTGCGGCGCTAGAACGGACCGCGTCGGAGACTGGCGTGGCGCCAAAAAGCTCCGGGATTGAACCATCTGGATGGTTGATTCGGTAAATGATTGCATATATTGCAAGGGCAATAAGCCCAAGATCAAAGACTGCGCCCACGAAAAGGAGAAGTCTTCCTGCTGCACGCAACACCCGCGCAAAAAGATGATTCTTCATATCCTAATTTTAGCATAAGCAGGAAGAATTAGCTATCTTTAGTAACAGCGAGGATGCCGCGGAGGGCATAGGCGGTGTCTTCGTGGCTACGGACCGTGATGGTGTCGACGCCCATTTCGACGACTGGATAATCGTTGCCGCCTGGCTGAGTCATGTCGCCGAAGTAGAGAACCTCTTCCTTCGTGACGTTCAGCTCTTCGAGGAGGTGGGTCATACCAAAGACTTTGTTCATGCCTGGAATGAAGGCGTTGATGCTGGTAGTGCCGCCAATCTCGTACTCATAAGATGGGGCAAGCTCCTTGGCGCGAGCGACGATGGCTTCGCGTTTTTTGCAATCCGGGTCCCAAGCGTATTTAACTTCAGTGCCGGCCTTCTGGCCGAGGGCAGAGAAGGTGACTTGGCTCAAGCGATTCTCGATAATTTCATCGCCTTCGGCGACTTTGTCCTGCTCCCAGTAGCCGAGTTCTTCGGCGGCTTGCTGGATGGCCTTGGTGATTTCGGCGACCTGCGCTTCGGTGAGTGGGTAATTGTAGACTTGCTCCCATTCCTGACCGTTATAGCGGTAGTACTGGGTGCCTTGTGCGACGAAAAGATGCAAATGTTTGAGCTGTTCGTCGGTGACATTTACGTCTTTTAGTCGGTTTACAATTTGGATGAGGAACTGGTCGAATTTTTGGCCAGAAATCGGCGCGATTTCGTAGTAATCCAAGAGGTCGCGGAGAAGCTCGGCAATCTCGTCCGGGATTGGCGTTTTGGCAATATTAAGAGTTTGATCAATATCAAAAGAGAGTACTTTTTTCATATATCTATTATACATGAAAAAGGGCCCATGCTGGCTGCATAGGACCCTTTAGGTGAGAATGTGTCAGTGCTGTTTGATACCCGAGAAGATTACTCTTCGTCGGACTTGTCGCCTTCGTCGTCGCCGTCGTCGCCGTCGTCGTCGCCGTCGTCGCCGTTTCCTTCATCGTCGTCCTTATCGTCGCCGTCCTCATTGTCTGAGTCGCCGTCGGTGAACGCCGAGAAGTAATTGTCGTCGTCGCCGTCGCCGTCGCTGTTGCCGCTCTCATCCTCAACGAAGTCAGCAAGGCTGCATCCGCTGTACTTGGCGAGAGGTTCGATGCCGGGTGCGATAGCGCTTGCCGCTTCGCCAGGCTTTTTCTTGCCAGAGAGAATCTGGTCCGCCAGATCCTCTGCGTCGAACGCTACAGGCGGTTCCGGTGCGACTACGATGGGGGCAGACGTATCCTTAGGAGCGTCCTTGGGAGAATCCTTGGGAGTATCCGCAGATGTGTCCTTGGGAGCGTCCTTGGGAGAATCCTTGGGAGTATCCGCAGATGTATCCTTGGGAGCGTCCTTGGGAGCGTCCTTGGGAGCGTCCTTGGGAGCGTCCTTGGGAGAATCCTTGGGAGTATCCGCAGATGTGTCCTTGGGAGCGTCCTTGGGAGTATCCGCAGACGTATCCTTAGGAGCGTCCTTGGTATCGTCTCCGCTAGGTTTCTTCTCGCCGCAGTCGGGGCAGAACTTGGCTGTGAACAGGTTAGTCTGTCCACAGTTAGGGCATTTCCAGGCGAGCTTAGAAGTGTCCTTCTCCTTCTTGGCGGGGCTTACCCCGATGTCAGCCATAGGATCATCGATCCACGCGCCGATTTTCTCTTCCAGAAGGTCGAAGTCAGCCTCCGACAGCTTGGCCTTTTTGGGGACCTTTACTCTGAGGGCCCCGTTCTTTTTCTCCAGAACAAAACCGTCGTTTCCGGCGGGCTCCTCGGGCTTCGAGTAGTTTTCAGCCTGCCAAGCGGCCAAAATGCCGCCGCTCAAGTTCAACTTGAGATCTTTCTTACTCTTACCGGTTCCTCTACGAGGGAGGTAGAAGATGAGGGTGTCACCCATGTCCTCTACCTTCGCGCTGACCCATCCGGGTACGTCTTCGTACCTAGGCGCCGCAATTATCGCGCCCTTCGACGAATCATAGTAGTTAAAACCTTTTGCCTTCAAAGTCATCTTCTCTGCACGAGTATTCATGTTATACTCCTCCTTAAAAAATATATTTGTTGCCTTATTTTAGGCATTAAACGCAGTAGAGGAGGGCTACTACGCTTGATGCCTAAAACAAGGACAAAAGGAGGGAATATGACACTGACATTCTCTAAATGTGCTATATATGAGAACACCTCACATATGCCCTAATTATAGCACACAAGGGCAAAAAAGTCAATAGCCACAAGGGGAATTTGGCGTTTTGGCAAGCAACAAAAAAACCACCCCTGTTAGAACAGAGGTGGCGTTTTGGCTATTTTACGAGGGCAAATTTGTTTTTGCCGCGCTTGATGAGCGCAATTTCACTAACAGGGGCGTCTTCGGCGGCTTTGACGCCGTTAATAGAGATGGCGCCAGAGGCGATGAAGTTGCGACCTTCGCCTTTGCTGGAGGCGAGACCGGTCTCGACGAGAATATCGAGGAGATTGGCGCCTTTCGCGGCGGTAGGGAAGCTGCTAGCAAGGAGATTGAGTTCATCTTCGCTAAGATCGGAAATTTGGCCTTCGCCAAAGAGGATGCCGGTGATTTTTTCGGCAGAGTTGGCGGCGGCTTCGCCGTGGACGACCTCTGTCACCATGCGAGCGAGTGTGCGCTGGCCATAGCGAGCGCCTGGATTCTCGGCGTGCTTGGCGAGGATATCGTCGAGTTCTTCTGGGGTGACGAGGGTGTAATACTTGAAGTATTCGCCGAGGACCTCATCTGGTTGGTTGAGCCAGAACTGGTAGAAGTCGAAAATGCTGGTTTTTTCGCTGTCGAGCCAGACGGCGTTACCTTCGGACTTACCGAATTTGCGGCCGGTGACCTTGTCGATGATGAGAGGGCAGGAGTAGGCGTCAGCCTTGGCGCCCTCGAGGCGACGAATGAGGTGGATACCAGAGGTGCAGTTGCCGTATTGGTCGGCGCCGCAGAGCTGGAGATCAACGTGATGGGTGCGGAAAAGATGAAGGAAATCGTAGCCCTGAATAAGGGTGTAGCTAAACTCGGCGTAGCTGATGCCGGAGCCGCCTTCGCCGATGCGCTTCTGGACGAATTGGCGGTCGAGAAGCTGAGTCATACTGAAAGCTTTGCCGATTTCGCGGAGGAATGGGAGGAATTTGACCTCGCCAAACCAATCGAGGTTATCGAGAACCTGGGTGTCGGCTGGGGAATGAGTGACGCGGACGATTTGCTTGGCCAAGGCGACCTTGTTCTTGGCGATTTCGTCGAGACCCTTCAAGTCGCGTTCGACGGTATCCTTTGGATCGCCAATTTGGCCGGTGGCGCCGCCAACAAGATAATACGGAGTATAGCCGTGGCGAACGAAGCATGCGCACATCATGAGAGCAGCGAGGTGGCCGATGTGAAGAGAATCGGCACTAGGGTCGGTGCCCCAATAAAAATTACGCGGAGCTTTGTCTAGGTCTGATACATTGTCCAGCGTATGCTCGGCGATGAAACCGCGCCACTGGAGTTCTTCGGATAATGTCATGGAATACTCCTTTAGTTTTTTATCTCTATTATTATAACATGATAGAATATCTCTATGGGTCCGTCGTTCAACGGATAGGACATATCCCCTCTAAGGATACAATGCTGGTTCGATTCCAGCCGGACCTACCACAGGGCTGACGCCCTTATTTTTGTTTTTTGACGCCAACGATTTTGTGGGAGTGCTTTTTGTAAAATTCGTATGGATTAGCTAGGAGCTCTTGGTTGTTTTCTTTGTCGACGGCTTCGCGTTTGGTTTCTGCGCTGTTTTTGCACGAGTTTTTCGTGACATCAACGGTGAATTTGTTGTTTATTACGTTTCTACCGATTAAGATGGGGTAGCTGTTGATAGAGCGGTTTGACAGGGTGAAGGAAGCGTTAATTTTCTTGCCGGCCAATACGACTGGGATTTTGACGCGGAAGCGCATTTCTTCTTGTCCGGTCGAATTGCGCACAGCAGTGATGCGGTAATCATTGGTTTCGAAGACCTTGCCGGTGTAGAATTCGGATGGCTTATCAAACAGGCAGAAACGGAGTTTGCCGTCTTCGCCCATTGAGATGTTGCTGGCCCAAATAGAAGCAATGCGGGCGCCCGTATCGGTGCGAGCAGGAACCTCAACTCCTTTGCCGAACATTGGCGATTTGAGATATTCTGAGCGGCCAATGACCGTTTTGGAGGGGCGAGATATAGTGTGGGCGTTGCGCTCGAGCACATCGATAATGTATTTCGCGACGTTGATCGGTTTACCGACGCTAGGGTAGACGTGCATTCGAATGCCAGGGCCAGAGTTGATTTCAATGATGTGGTTCTTGCCGCCGCCGCGAATGTCGGTGGTGATGATGTCTACGCCCGTAATGCCAAGTTGGCAATGGATTGCAGCTGCTTCTGCCAAATTTTTTAGCTCAGGAGAGGCGATGTCGGTGCAATTTACGGCTTCGCCGCCGCGGCTGAGGTTGCTTGTTCTTAGCACTTCGACTTCTTCGCCTGGTTTTGGCACGAGTTTTAGAAAATCTCGGCCGTTAGTTTGAGCGACTTCTTTGATGTTGATTTTTGTGAGTGGTTTGTCGTGCCCATTGCCGCGAAGCGGATTTTGGTTCTTTTCTATAATTAATTCTTCTACGGTTTTCTTTCCGTCTCCGACGACAAATGGAGGTCGACGGTTAGCTACGGCGATGCATTTTCCATCGACGACTAAGAAGCGATATTCTTTTCCTTCAACTTGTTTTTGGACAAGGATGGCTGACGATTTGCTGGAAGCGGCTGCTTTACGGGCGATACGGATTGCGTCGGCGAGCTGTTTCCCATCGGAAATGTTCATCGTAATGCCATCGCCATGGTTGGTGCAGGTCGGTTTTACGATGACGAGCTTGTGTCTATTGAGGAAGGCTTCCGCTTCGCTAAAATCATTACAATCCCCAGGAATAATTAAGGATTCTGGGGTTGGGATGCCAACGTTTTTTAGAAGTTGATAGGTTAAGTATTTATCCTCAGCGATTAAGAACCCGCAAGTTGGAGTTAGGGGAGTAAGCGTAGAAGAATAGATGAATTCTTTCCCATTTTTCTCTGCGCGTATGATTGCCTGCGGAGAATCCATACTGGCATAAAAAACCGTTACGGTCCAGCCGCGTTTTTGCGCCTCTTGGGAGAGCAGGCGATTGGTTATTTTCAGATTGTCTATTTCTTCGTTCATGCGAGCTCCTTGATTATCATGTTTGAAAATTTTTCATAAAAATCTCGAATAGCGCCATTCGTGTCCTGTTGAAGCGCCGGTATTCCTGGGCGATCGTTCATTTCGACCATATACCACTTACCGTTGCCATGTATAAAATCTATAGAGTAATACTTGCCGCCAAGAGAATCAAATTTTTTGATGATTGGTTTTGCAAATTCTAGCAATTCGCGATTAATTTTTGACTTATTGAAGAAACGAATTGTGCCGCCCATATGCGTGTTGGATAGCCAGCCGCCTTTTGCCGGTTGTCTGATGGAACTAATTACGGCCTCGCCGTCGATGATGTAGAGGCGAATGTCGTGGCGACCTTCGACCATCCCCTCAATTCCGTCATTTGTCTCGACGAATTCTTGCATGATAACAGGGAAGACTTGGTTGTCTTTGAGCCTGTCGCGGTCAAATAAGGTTACGCCTTTGCCGCCGTTTTTGTCGAGCGGTTTTGCGACGATTTTGTCGGTTTTGATGGACTTTAGGACGTCATCGTAATCCCTTTCGCTGCAGACTAACTTGGTATGAGGGACGAATTCTTCCGCTATGACGGACTGAGTGTATTTGTTGCGGCCTAAGCGCGCGAAGTCGTGGCTATTGAAGATATTAAGAAAACCGTCATTAAAATCGATATGGCCTTTATCGAAGACTAGAGCGGGCTTGACGATTTCGCTTTTTGCCGTAAAGCGAAAGTCTTTGCCTGGTTCCCAATATCCGAAAAATTGGCCGTTGCCAATATAGGGGTTTTGTTTGGTGATTAAGACGGAATGAATGCCTTTTTTTGCCAAAGTGTCGAAAAGATCAAAAACCGCCTCGTTGAATTGCCTATCTTCCTTCTCGGAATAAAGCTGGCCAAGTTCGTTGATATCGCGGTTATAGTACGCGGCAAATATTTTATTCATGGCTTTCCTTAATATACCTTTCAATTATGACATAAACATCCTAAAAAGTCAATGATATAAAGTGCTTTTTAACGGATGTGTTAGCTGATTTTTTCGTATTTTCGTTTTATGTCAGGTTTACGTTCGTCGGCGGTGTTATGGGCGACGGAAACTATGGCAAGGTAGATAGGGAAAAGGCCGCTTGCGGGGCCGAGAATTCTGGTTTTTGGCTGGATGGTCGTGACGGCGCCGAGAGTGATGAGTTTGTCGCCGTAGAGGCCGATGCGTGAATTTTGATCTTTGAAGAATTCTTTTGATGGTGTAAAGATGCCGCGTTTTTTGCGCCAGAAATCCTGGAGGATTGGCGGGACGACGCCGTTATGCATGTGGCCAGCAAGGATGAAGTCGAATGGTTTGAGGATCTCTTGGATGCTCGGGTCGGTGAGGAAGAGCGGGGAATGAGTGATGAAAATCTTGGTTTTCTTGGCGGGGAGCTTCGCAAAGCGGTCTTTTACGGAGTCGAGGCGTTCTTTTAGGATGTCGAGGTTTTCGTGGCATTTATTGGCGTTTTCGCCGTAGTAAATCGGGGGTAGAGTGAGGCCAAATACGAAATGGTTTTCATTTTCAAATTCGCCGTCGTCGAGTAAGAACACGTTCGGAATATTCGATAGTTCTTCGGGAAGAATGCTCGGCTCTTGATAGTAGCGACGGTGGGCCTCGTTGAGGCGGAAGAAGTCGTGGTTGCCGAGGCAGATGCAGACAGGAGCGACGGCGCCGAGATGCTCGAGCCAGGTTTTGAAACGGGCGCGCTCGGCGGTAGTGTCGAGAGAATCTTGCTCGTCGACAAGGTCGCCAGTGATGATGATGAGGTCGGGTTCGTCTTTTTCGGCGCGGCGGAGAATGGCCTTGAGGCTGTCCGTGACGTAGTCATTAAAATGAATGTCGCTGATGGCGAGAATCTTTTTTTCCTTCTGTTCTGGCCTGTAAAAGCGGTAGTAACTCGTGTAAAACGATTTCATCAAGTAAATTATACCATTCGGTGTAATGCGGCGCATTCTCTGAAAAATACGAGCAAGCTCGTCTTTTTCCTCAAATGCTTGCATTATACCAGTTATGGCATATTTTTTGAGATTTTCGAGACTTGAAGAACAGAGGAAAATAGCTTATGCTAGGGGTGTGTATTTAAGGGAGGGCAGAAAAGGAGGTGTGCCCAATATGAAAACAAACACGAAATATATTTTTGTAACCGGCGGCGTCATTTCTGGCGTTGGCAAAGGTATTATGGCGGCGAGCATCGGCGCTATTTTAAAGGCAAAGGGGCTAAAAGTCTCGATGCAGAAGTGCGATCCATATCTAAACGTAGATGCTGGGTTGCTTAATCCACGCGAGCACGGCGAGTGTTTCGTGACCCAAGACGGAGCTGAGACCGACTTGGATCTCGGGCATTATGAGCGTTTCCTCGATGAGGAAATGACCGGCAACTCGATTTGGACCTCTGGTAAACTTTACAAGCGTCTCATCGACGCGGAGAGGGCAGGCGAATTCGGCGGGCACACCGTTCAGCTCATCCCTCACGTTACCGGTATGGTCCAGCAGACTTTCGTTGAGAATGCGAAGCATTTTGGTTCCGACGTCCACATTGTTGAAATTGGCGGTACGGTCGGCGATATGGAAGGCCAGCATTTCATTGAAGCGATTCGTGAATTCGGCAGCAAGGTTGGACGCGAGAATTGTCTCTATGTCCACGTCTGCTACGTTCCTTGGCTTTCTACCTCTGAGGAATTTAAGACGAAGCCAGCGCAGAACTCGCTCCGCGACCTACGCGAATTTGGCATTATCCCAGATATGGTCGTCGCCCGTATGGACGTTGACCGCATCGTGAAGGCGCCACAGGTCGCACGCAAACTTGCGACTTTCTGCGGTGTTTCCGAAGATGCAGTGGTGCTCATGCCGGACGCAAAGTCGGTCTACGAGGTCCCACTAAACGCTGTGAAGGGTGGTGTTTTGGCGCCACTCGAACGCTTTATTGATCACGGCGATCCAGATATGACGCATTGGGAACAGCT
>CAMZEA010000017.1 GCA_947305655.1 uncultured Candidatus Saccharibacteria bacterium
GCTGGCACGCTGTTCTTCCTAGTGCGTAGGCGCAGATAAATCAGGACCCCCATCCCAACAATCGATAGACGCACAAAATGTGCGTCTATCTTGTTTGATGTCGTATAATTATATTATTATGGTCAAATTTTTGAAGTTTCTAGTCTATCTTATTTCGTTGGCCGCGACTGTCGTATATATCGGATACCGTCTCGCCTTCACAATGCCTTTTAATCTTTATGCGATTGATATTATATTCGGTCTTATCGTTATTTTCGTGGAGCTCATTGAGGCGCTCGAGTTTGGCGTTTACTTCTGGCATGTGCTCCGACCAGACAAAGTTTCACCAAAGGCACCGAAGATCAAGGACGAAGACTTCCCTGACGTCGACGTTTTCGTCGCGACTTACAACGAGGACGAAGATCTGCTCGCGAAGACGCTCGAAGCCTGCTCGAAGATGAAATATCCGAATAAAAAGAAAGTTCATATTTATCTCTGTGACGATGGTCACCGCGATAGCCTCAAAAAACTTGCGAAGAAATATGGCGCAGAGCATATCGTGCGCGAGAACAACAACTTCGCAAAGGCCGGCAACTACAACCATGCGCTAAAAGTTACTAATTCCCCATATATCGCGATTTTTGACGCGGACATGCGCCCAACACCAGACTTCCTCTTAAAGACTGTGCCATTCTTCCATGACGACGAGATGGTCGGCTTCGTACAGGCGCCACAAAGCTTCAAAAACCCAGATATCTTCCAGGCAAGACTCAGCAAGCAGACGCCATTTGAGCAGGATTATTTCTACCACTACATTCAGATTGCGCGCAACAAAACGAATTCCGTTATTATGTGCGGCACGAACTGCGTACTCTCGCGCACGGCTCTCAAAAAGGCGGGCGGCTTCGCTCAGGCGACTATCGCTGAGGATGTCGCAACCGGTATGCTCATCGAGCGCAAAGGCTTCCGCGGCATCGCAATTGATGACGTCATTGCTTACGGCGAGAGCGTAAACAGCGTTCCGGCCTTCCTCAAGCAGCGTTCGCGCTGGGGCCGCGGCTGTATCCAGACCGCCAAGGCTTACGGCATTTTTCGCTTCCGCGGTCTTAAACTCAGCCAGAGACTAGATTACTTTGTTGCGATTAATTACTGGTGCTTCGGCCTGAAGCGCATGCTCTACATGATCTTGCCGCTTCTCTTCGCCTTCATCGGTATCATCGCAATTCAGGGCGACCTCGTCGTGTTCTCGATTATCTTCTTTACGCAGTACCTGCTCAAGCGCTTCGTCATCGACTGGCTAGAGCGCGGCTACAAGTCTTCGACCTGGTCCAAGATCTATGAGATTATCCAGGCGCCATACATGGCAATCGTGATTTTCGGCGAGCTCATCGGCATTTCCAGCAAGAAGTTTAGCGTTACGCCAAAAGGCAACAACAATAAAAAGCGTGGTGGCGATTTGCGCCTCATCATTGCGCACTTATTGCTATTCGGCGCCAACATTGCTGGTATCGTCGTAGCTTCGATCCGCGCCCAAGAAACAGGTATCAATCTCTACCTCATCCCGATTATTTGGATGGGCGTCAACACCTTCTATCTGCTCTTCGCATTACTCTTTGACTTCCGCCGCAGCCGCCAATACAAGAACTTTAAACCAAATGCCGTAAAGCATTATGGTATTAAGTCTTATCTCGGCTTGCTCAAGAGAGGCTCATGAGCAAAAAGATAAAAATCGTTATTCCGATCATTATTCTCATTTTATTAGCGCTAGCTGCAGGAGGGATAATCTTTTTTATGACTAGGCCGCCAGTAGATAAAACAACCGCTTCGTATAACGGCCAGCTTCGCGTTGACGGATCGCGTATCGTCAACCGACATAACGAAGAGGTGCAGCTCACAGGCATCAGCACACATGGCATTCAGTGGTACAGCAAGCTTTATAATGCAACGAGTATCCGCGAGCTAAAAGACGAATTTGGTATTAATCTTTTCCGCGTCGCAATGTACGTGAATCCGGACGACGGCGGTTATGTCGGAAATCCTGGGCTCAAGGATAAACTTTACGAGCTAGTCGACGCCGCCATCGAGCTCGATATGTACGCAATTATCGACTGGCATATCTTGAACGATAATAATCCGCAGACTTACAAGAAGGAGGCGCTCGCGTTCTTTGATGAGGTATCAAGCAAATACGCCGACTCGCCGAATGTAATTTACGAAATCTGCAATGAGCCAAACGGCAAAGACATCACCTGGAAAGACCACATTAAGCCGTACGCGGAGGAAGTAATCCCGAAGATTCGCGAACATGCACCAAACTCGCTCATCGTAGTCGGCACGCCAGATTGGAGCAAGGATTTAGTGCCGGTCAGCAAAGAACCGCTCAACTTCGAAAATGTGGCCTATGCTCTGCATTTCTATTCCGGGTCGCATAACATCACACTCCGAAAGCGCATGGATACTTTCCGCGAGAAAGACCTTGCTCTATTTGTCACCGAGTGCGGCGCGACCGACTCGACCGGAGATGGCAAACTCTACGAAGAAGCCTTCACGAGATGGAAAGATTATCTAAATGAAAAGAAAATTAGCTGGGTTTATTGGTCATTCTCAAACAAGGACGAAGCCTCGGCGCTTGTCACGAAAAAATACAAGCCGGGCAAAGCCGACGAAGAAACTGGAATTGATAATTATCTAACCGAAAGCGGTTGGATCCTAAAGCGCGCACTAAAACCAGAAGCGGGAGAAAACTAAATGGAAAAGAAGCTCAAAAACTATATCAAAGAAGCATCAGAGCTCGCCGAGCATCCAACAGAAGAGACGCGCAAATATCACTTAGCAATGGTTCAGCAATTCCAGCACGAGCGCCTAGTCCACCTCGTCGTCACGATGTTTTTCGCGCTGTTCACTATTATTTTCTTCGCAATTTACATTATGCTCGCCATCAACGCGCCAAAGGGCGTTTGGGGTCAAATCCTTACGAATGGTGGCGGGATTATCTCCGCAACCCTAGTGATAGTCCTGGTGTTTTATATCCGGCACTATTACCTTCTCGAAAACGGCGTACAAAAACTTGAAGAAATCACGAAACGTTTTTACAAAAAATAACCCCCCTGCTAGGGGGCTATTTTTTATTGTTTATTTTTGGGTATGGAATAGATTCCCGGAATACGTATAGTATTTTACTTCATCGTCATTAGTGATAGAGAAATAACCGTCGCTATTGACAGAGATAGAGCCCGTTTCACTAACTTTCACCGACTTACCTTCGGTATCGATTAGGTCGTGCCGGTTGTCCTTGCGGCCAAAGACAATCTTGTTCTTGTCATAGAAGTCGAAGCTCGAATACTCGCCGTCAACGATTACTTCGCCGTTGCTATCGAGCAAATAAGCCTTCTTTTCGTCGTAACGATAGGCGGAGTAGTATTTACCGCGGAGAGAAAGCGAGGCGTACTTACCGGAAATAACATTGCCGTCCTTGTTCACGAGATAATAGCGGTCGTCGCTCTTACTTTCGCGTGGGTCGCGAACAATGATATTGCCATTTTCGTCAACGCCGTATAGGTCTCCATAGGTGATGCCATCGAGCTTGTAGACGATTTCGCCGTCAGTGCCATAGAGGGCGATCATCTTGTCTTTGTAATTACGAATAGAGTAACCACTCTTCGTGATTGATGGCGTATAGCCAGCATTTACGGTTTTCTTCTCTGCGCCATTTACGAAGATTTGGAATTTCGATTCCTTGCTGTCGTAGCGGCCATAATGGTTCTCATCGAAGATGATATAGCGGTTCTCGTAGCTGCCTACTGGAATATCGGTAATCTTGCCGTCGCGGATGAGGAAAGTGCCCTCGTCGTTCTTGCAGGTGAGGTAATAGCGGTCTTTATTGTTGGCGTCATCCTCAATTGTGATCGTGGCACACTTCTTGTCGAGATCATTGAAATTGTCATCAACGTAATAAGCCATCGTGCGATCCTCGTAGCCTTCCTTTGCGAAAACGAAGACTTTTTCGTTCGCAGAGACATCGGAGAGCGTGTAGCGCATATCCGTTTCGCGATCGAAGACGACCTTTAGGGTTTTGTTATTTAATAAGATAAGATGGCCGTCGTAGGCGATAGAGGTTGCGACGCGCTTGTCGCGAGTCTCAAATGTCGGGCTGTTTTCACTCTCAAAATCAGCAATCGAGTCACCGTAGGCATTAAAGAGCTTATACTGATTATCCTCAGTTCTTACGGCGACATACGGAGCGTCATAGTTGCGCTTGTACTCTTTATATCCCTCAATGACATCGTCGCCATTGCCTTTAATGATCTTCGCATCATCGCCGTTCTTGACTTCGAACAAGCCACCGATTTCATAGATACGTTCGTACGTACCAAATTCTACGGTCATTTTTCCGGTGTGATCGACGATGCCAAATTGCTCTTCGGCGTTGCGAACGACGGCATGATTGTTAATGAATGAGCTGCCCGACGTGAAGATGAAGTCAGTCAAGCGGCTTCCGTCATTCTTGAACAAAGCGTACTTCCCGGTCGTATCATGGTTCTCGCGGATAAAGAACGCGTCCGTGTCGAAAACGGTTTCGCCTTCGCTGCCCTTATTGAGATTTAGCAAGATAATCAGGGCGACAACGCCACCGGCGATAAGAACCGCAGCGGCAATAATTAAAATTAGTAGTTTCTTTTTCGATTTGCGCGGAGCTTTTTCGGCTTTTTTGCCTTTTGGCTGCTCGCTAGCCTTTGGTTTCTCTTCCTTTTTGCCGCCGATTAGGGGGGCTGATTCAGAGGAAGCCGCAGTTTTTTGAGAATCCATTGTTTCTTCCTGTTTAATATATTTCCATTTTAGCATGTTTGGCCGCTTTGCGCCCTGCGCGGATTTATGCTTTACTTATGGGTTTTAATCTGATATAATTAGTCGTAATTATGAAAAAATCAATTCAACCAAAAGAGTACGACTTTGTGGTGTTTGCCGATGAGCAGGCAAAGTTTTCTTTTCTAACTCGCTCCACCGCTAAGTCTGAAGAAACCATCAAATGGACTGACGGCAAGGAATATCCTCTCGTAAAGGTTCAGATTTCTAGCGCATCTCATCCATTCTTCACGGGCGAAGAAAAGATCATCGATACCGAAGGTCGCGTCGACCGCTTCAAGGCTCTCGCTAAGAAGGCTGAGGCCCTCAAGGCAACTCGCGGCAACAAGGTCGCAAAAGCTCAGAAAGAGGCTGCTAAGAAAGCCGCCAAAGCTGAGAAATAATTTCGGAGGTTATAGATTATGGCACGCAAAACTAAGGGCAAACCAGTTGCTACTGCGAAACTAAATCGCAACAACAACCACAAGCACAGCGAAAAGCGCAAACATCTTAACCTGCGTAACGGTCGCTAAGGCTTCGCCTCAAACTTCCTAAACGAAAGTTTGGAAAAGAATATTTCGAAAGAAAAGTCAGGCACATGTCCTGACTTTTCTTTTGTTTTATGACTATTTTAGGGAATCTGGGTAAATTAGATTGTCGATTTTTCGTTCTTCGATAATCTTGCGAACATTGGCGTTGGTTGGCGAAATGCCCTTTTTCTTTAACTGTTTTGCCATTTCGCGACCGAGGCCGGATTCTTCTTCGGAGAAAACGCAGCCGCAATACTTTTGCATATAGAGACCGGCGGCACGGGCTTCATCTTGGCCTTCACGCCAACCTTCACGGAAGTCGCGATAGAGGAAGGTTATTCCGTACTCCTTCGCCATCTTTTGCATAATCTCAGCAATCTTGTCATGTTTTTGGTAAATGCTATAAAGAAGCGTGGTCGTGATTGTATCGTAGCCGTTAGCCTTGGCGTACTCGAAGGCTTTGCGGAAGCGGAGCGGATAACAATAGTCTTCGCAGCGCGTGGCGAGGCAGCCCGCAACGCTCTTGCAGAACTCGTCGAGGCCATAGGCGTCTTCGAGAATTAGCTCGACTTCCTGCTGCTTCGCATATTCTTTTAAGCAATCGCGGCGAGCCTTATATTCGGAATACGGGTGAATATTTGGGTTGTACCAAAATAGGGTCGGCTCGATGCCTTCTTTTCGGAGAGCCTTAATACAATAAACGCTACATGGCGCGCAACAGGTATGGAGCAATAACTTCATGCCAATATTATATCTTATTAGGCAGCGTAAGCAATGTTATGCGCTACAGCTTGTCGCTCGAGGCGTTCAGCGCGAGTGGCATCGTCAATTGCAGAGTTGACGCTATGCTTCACGCGGGCAGCTTCTTCGGCTTTCTTGCCGTCGTTCCAGCGCTCGAGCGAGCCGACAAGATAGCCAGTGATGCGACGGAGACGCTCAAACTGGGCGCCGAAGTATTGCGAATGCTCGTCGTAGTATTGTTTGGCAGCAGCTTCGTCGCTACCAAGAAGAAGCTGAGTACCAAGCTCGACAAGGCGGCTCACATGGAGATTCTCGTAGTTATCGAGGCTTTTTAGACCGGCCTCGATATCCTTGGTCGAGACCTTCGAGTATTTGTTTAGAGATTTTGCAAAACGGTCGAGATCGAAGACTGTTTTGTCGCTTGGTTCGAAGTAAATAATGTTTTTCATGATTTAAATATAAGCGCTATATGTAGTGTAGTCAATAGTATTTTTACGCTATATCTAGCGTATGTTGTAAATATTACAATGGTACACCTTAGCGCGCCCGATCCTGCTTTTTGACAGATTTTTGACAAATGGAAAAATCTTCTAAAAAACACTTGCATTCTCATTCCGCTTGTGCTATAAGTGATATTATATAAGGTCAGTTAAAACAAATACGGCACACAAACAAGGGAGGTTTTATGGGTCATACTCGTAATAAAATATTACGCATATCTGCGGCGTCATTGCTGGCAGGTATTGGCTGTCTTGCACTATCTCAGCCAAGCTATGCGGCAACAGAAGGTACTTTTAATGATGATAGCGGCACAACTTGGAAATATAGTTATGACACAGAAGGCGACACCCCAGTCCTAACGATTGGCTTTAAGACCGTTTCCGACCCAACGAACACCGTTTTTTCAATACCTTCTCTGACCGAGGTAAAAGGAAAACTCAGCTCCCTTTCTAACATTAATTCGATTGACACTTATTTCATTCGTAATTTAACTGACTCGAGCGAAGCAAATGCCGCAGCCGCTCCAGTTCTTACTAGGGTCGATATGACCAATGCCGCGAAGGTTCAAATTGCAGACCTCGCGCCTCTCTTCAAAAACTCCCAAGACGCCTCAATTGAACTCGTATTTGGTGACGACATGGTGATCGGTAACCCATCCGATGCCCAGGCCTTGATTGACGACGATCGTGTTTACCAGTACGACCCCAGCTCTACCTCAAACGATAGGGGCCTTTTCGAGGATCTTCACGTTAAGCTGACAAATCTTAATAAAGTTAAGTATATCGGTTGGCGCGCTTTCTGGAACGCAAAATTCGACGATGAAAGCCGCAATATTACGATTAATAGCAATCAGACGGTTGGCGGCTACGTGTTTGCTGATTCTAACGTTAATAGTCTTACGATTGATGCAGCGGCAACTCAGGAAGGTTTTTGCTGGAGATGCCAGGACCTTACCTCTCTAAGCTTTGGCGATAACGCAAGGATTATTTACGGGCGCGCTTTCCAGGGTGCTACTAATCTTAAGCAGACTCTTGATACCAATAAACTAACCGAGATCGGACGCTATGCTTTCAATGGCTCCGGCCTTACTGGCCTGACGGTTCGTAGCGACCTCGAACAAATCCGAGAAAACGTTTTCCAGGACACCCGTCTTGGCGACCTAGATTTCACGGGCTCTAACGCCATCCTTGGCAATGAGTCCTTCCGAAATGCCGGTATTACCTCAGTTAACTTCGGTCAGACTATTTCTAAGATCCGTAACGCCGTATTCGCAGAGAATAAAATCCATGAGTTAGATTTGCCAAAGTCTATCAAGGAGCTCGGTGCCGGCATTTTCATGAAAAATAAGATAAATAAGATGACGATCAATTTTGACATGTGGGATATCGGGACCGAATACTATAAGTACAAAGGCGGCATTACTGCGCGCGTCCTGTTCGGCTGCGCAATGGTCGGAAGCTTAAGCTGTTCAAGACTAGAGGACGACGATCCGATGATTAACCTAAGGCAACTTGTGGTTAACGCGCCTAATGAATATAATCCGAACCTAATGTCGCAATTTACGGGCGATGCAGCAGATCTACCGGGCTGGCTTCTCGAAAATGCAGCCAATATTATTCCGCGACAATTCTTTGCCGATATGGAAAGTTTGGACAGCGTCACTATTGGCGAGGGCTTCCAGTATATTGGCGAACAGGCCTTCATGCGCGGCGTGTCGAGCCAGCTAGCGCCTAACAACTACAGACCGTGCTACGCCGGCAGCAATGTCTGCAGCTACTATAACTGGGAGGCCGGCAGGAGAAAAGTAAATCTAACGATTCCTGATTCCGTAATCGCAATCGATAAAAATGCGTTTATGTGGTTCTCAGACAACAAAAACTTTATGATCGAGAAGCTTCCGTCTAATCTCGAATTTATTGGCGAGCAGGCCTTCTATACAAACGCCGGCACCATTAAGGATCTAAATACAACGAAGCTACGCTACCTTGGCAGCCGCGCATTCGCCGTAGGTCTAAACGTCGAAAAGATCTATATCGGCGACTCCCTCGAATACATCGGCCGCGAAGTCTTTGCTGGCAACCAAGGCTATATGGACCTTACTATCGATACTGATATCTTCGATGGAAGATTGACGGATAACAGCGGTTCGGGTGGCACCAACTTCCGCGATGCGTTTGGTCAGTGGATTTCTAACAAATACCGCGATGATGGAGGCTACTACCCGGACGGCTTTGACTTCTCGTCTTACGACTCGTCCAAATACACTGCCGTCAACAACTACAGGCGCCACTACAAGCGCATTAAGTTCACCGAAAAAGCAGTCACCGACCCGAATAACCCTAGCTCTAACGGCTTCGTAGAAGGTATCTACTGCGACACTATCGATATGGCAGATGCTAAGTGGCAAACTCTTCCGGCTGTATCTATGCAATTCGTTAAGGCAAAAACGCTAAAACTCCCTAGCACCTTAACTAAGATTGACTACAACGTCTTTGTCGGCGCTCAGATCGAGGACGAAGTCGTCCTTCCAGAAACACTTACAAGAATTGAGGCTAACGCCTTTATGTCGGCTTCTGGTCAACAAACTGGCTACGTAAAAGTCTCTAAGCTCCCACAGTCGCTCGAATATATCGGTGACCAGGCATTCTACAACCAAAGCGGCGTCACGGCCGACTTCAAGAACCCTAACGTAAAAACGCTCGGGCACGCCGCATTCTTCGGCACCAGTGTTCGCGACGTCGTACTCCATAATGGTCTCGAGACGTTAGTTGCAGATGCATTCTTCAACGTACCAACGCTCAGAAATATGACCATCGACATTAATCTATATGATCCTAGCAAGGTTAACGGCACCGACAATTATAAGTCCTTTGCTTGGGCCTTCAATAATACCAAGAACGTCAACTTTGGCAACATTAAGCTCACTGCTAACGCAGGCATGCCTTGCGGCGGCTTCGGGAACTGCCAAGCTCAAGCTACCGAGCCATGCAGGGATAACGACGATAATATCATCGATTGCGACAAGAAGATTGCCTACTTCAGCGGCATCAGTGCTCGCTCTATCGACCTCAGCGAATTGCAAGGCATGACGACTGTTTCTAAATCGATGTTCCAAGGTTCGACGATTGGCGAAATCATCCTTCCAGACACAGTTACGAAGATTGACGAGGACGCCTTCTATCAGACGCGCTTCGGCAGAGTCAATCTCCCTGAAGGGATCACGACAATTGCGGCTGAGGCCTTCCAGTGGGCATATGGCAACGTCAATAGCCTTCTTCCAATGAGCACCGAAACTGTTGGTCGTTCCGCCTTCTATGGCGCTGATCTCACCGACGATCTCTACATCTCAGCCTCCGTTACTAGCATCGGCAAGGACGCTTTCAACGCTGGCGACAGCGATGTCTACTACGACACCGTCTCTATCGAGGGCGACATCGACGAGCGAATCACGAACGATCAGCTCGTCCATCAGATGCTCTGGGGCTCCGATATCCATACGCTCATTCTTAACACTTCAACACTTCCAAAGACAACCGATAACGGCAACAGCGACAGACAGCAATTCTGGAGCATGCCAATGGAAGAAGTCGTGATCACTGCTCTTCCTGAAATCCCGGACAATGCATTCGAGGCTAACAGTAATCTCAGATTACTCGTAATGCGCCGCGATAGTGCTCTCCGCTCGATCGGCAATGAAGCCTTCATTGACTGCGAGAAGCTCCATGATGTTAAGTTCTCTAGCGCACTCGCCAACGAGACCGTAACTATTGGCAACAGAGCCTTCAGTAATACCGGCTTTAGGACTATCGGCAATGAAGATGCTCAGTTCGAGCTTAACGCCGCAAAGTTCGTAGTAGACGACAGGACTGCATTTACTAACATGAAGCAGCTCACTTCGGTTGAAATCCCAGCCAACTTCAATGGCGGGATCGTGCCAGGCGGTAGCTTCGAGAACGCTACCGAACTCGTCGAGGTTAAGGTAGATAAGGGCGTAGAAAGAATCAAGAGCGCCGCATTCCTAGGCGACACCAAGCTCTCTCGCGTAATTTTCTGGGGTGATACGCGCCTCGAAGACGATGCAGTCCCAGCCGCTGCGGACATTTATGCCTACACCGGCACACAGCCAGAAACGTATGCTAACGCACGCACCGGCTCCGGCAAATTCTACCCACTCGATGAAGTCATCTATATCACGACCAACAAGTTCCGCATTACTACGCCAACCGACGAAGACTTTGATGGCAATGTCACGGTCTACTCACTCCGCCGCGATGGCATCGTGATGGAATCTGATGAATGGGGCGAATATGACGGCAACGCCTACCCACGCGACCAGAAGGATCTCTACTTCATGAATATGAATTCTACGATTGAATCGGATCCAGCAGCGGGCACCGTCTTCGACACTCCAGTTTCCGTCGACGAACTCGACCTAAGCAACGAGAACTTCAGCAACATTAACTACACGGTCGGAGATGCAGACGAAAACGGCAACCGCATCGTAACGATTGGCTATACGGACGATAATACTGGCGACGTATCGATGACGGCTATACAGCTCCGTGCGCCTATTGAAGGCGGCCGCGGTGGCGATGACGACGAAGACCTCGATATTCTCGCCGCGAATAACAGCGAATCAACCAGCAGCACAGCCGCAAGTAGCAGCGAAAGCAGCACTGAAACGACTGGCACTGCGACGACTACCGAAACGACCGGCAAGGTTAGCAGCAATGAAAACCCGAAGACTGGCGATACCATTCTTGGCTACATCGCACTCTTCGCTTCCTGCTCGCTACTCGGCGGTGCAGCGTTCGCAATTGTCCGCCACAATAAGCGCTAGAATTCAACAAAAACTGCCCTGAATGTAGGGCAGTTTTTTGATGTTAATTTTTCATAAAAAAGGCTTGGCATGTGTGGGGCCAAGCCGAAAGTCTTTACTATGCGTTGATGAGTACTACTATTAGTGCCCGCCGCCGCCGCAGCCACCTCCACTGCAGGTGCTACAGCCACCGGCACAGCTGCTTCCGCAGCTATGGCCACAGGCGCCACTAACGGCGGAACCGTGTCCTGATGTGGTCTTTGCCGTTGTTGCGTCGTAGGGAATTGTCTTAACGTCGATAATCTTCTTCATAAGGCAGTTACCTCGTTTCTGAATGATTATATGCAATAACGCCAAAAGCTAATCGCCCTCCAAAGGAGTCACACATTCGCGATTGCTATTTGGAACGCAATCACCATAGTAAGATTGGAATGAACAACGAATGTCCGTTGGCGCTATCATACCATAATAATTGCCCTTGCGCAATTGTCGAGGCGAGATTATTCTTCTAACTGGTCGAGCAGGCTTTTGATGGTTTCGGCCTGGATGTTCCAGTAAGCCTTCCAGCAGTCGTCATCGGTAAATTCGGAGTCGAATTTCCATTCCCCGTCAATGAGCGCTTGGGTAACTGGCGAGAAGCAGAAACCCTTGACGCGCTTTGGCGAGATTTGGTCGACGATACGAACTTTTTTGATGTCGGTTTGAGCGAGGCCGTGAACGACTTTGATTTCGTCGCCGTCGCGCCAAGCGAGGCCATAGCCCCAATCGAAGCGGCATGGGATGGAGCCGCCGTATTTATGGGCGATTTCGGCAAATAATTCGGAGCCATTATCGTCGGTATATTCGCCTTTGCGGCGAGCAACAAAGGCTTTGTTATGATTCTTTGGGTCGTCTTCTTCGTCGACGCCAATGAGAGTATTAGTGTCGTCGCGAGTGAGGACCGGAAGGTCGGCATACTGCTTGGCGTAACCAAGCGCCTTTTCGGCCGCAATTTCTTCAGCGGTTAGTTTTGTTTCATCAGGCTCATCGAGATGCAAATCAAGATCGGCGAAACTGAGGCCTTCGTAGCCAAGCTTCTTTAGAATAGCCTTAGTTGCGGTGATTTTGGCTGGGTTAGTAGTGGCAATAAGAATCTGTTTCATGAGGTCATTATAATACAAACTGCATTATTGTATAATGAAGCTAACATGAAAATAATTGAGAAAAAATGCCCAAATTGTGGCGGAAACCTAGATTTTAAAGTCGGCGAGCGCGACGTAAAATGCGAAAGCTGCCGCCGCAAATTTGCAGTCGAGTACGACGCCGATCTGTCCGATCTTAGCGAGAAAGCGAAAGAAGCGCTAAAGGCCGCAGACGTTAGTTTGCGCCCGATACGCAGAGTTTTCTTCGTGTTTTTCGGCATCTTTTTCGTTATCGTGGCAACCGCAATTATTATTTCAGTTGTCGCAATGGTAAATAGCCGCAACGAATTTAATAAAAAAGTCGAGCAGAGTCAGCAAGAATTCGAAAACACAAAGCAAGAAATGCTCGAGTCGATCGACTATTAGGGCCTACGCAGAGGCAGCGAGATAATGCTCAAATAGCCAGCGCAGCTTGCCCTTCAGATAATCGCGAATTTCATCAAGCGAAAGGGCCACTTCCTGGCGATAATATTTACGCACAATCGCAATTGCGCCATCGATAGCGAAGAGAAGCTCGAGTTCAATTTGCTTGTTTTCAACGCCGCTGCGGCGCATGGCGGCAAGCACGCGACGGTTCATTTCGTTTTCAAACTGTGCGAGGAAAGAATTTGACGCGTCGCTTGCAAGGAGCTCGCGATAAATACCCTCTTGCTTACCCAAGAAGGCAAAAGCCTCGTCGACGTAACGTTCAATGCTTTCGGCTGTATCCATCGCATCATACTCCGAGAAGAGCTGTTTCTCGATTTCATGCTGGATTTCAGCTCCAACTTCGTAAATGTTGTTGTAGTAGTTATAGAAAGTGCCGCGCGTGATTTCGGCGCGCTCGGCAAGGTCGGTCACCGTGATGTTACTGATTGATCCGCGCTCAGCAAGCAACTCAGCAAAAGCCGACTGAATTTTGCGGCGATTTTTCGTGGTTGCCCTAACGTAAGATGACTTATTCATACCTATAATTATACCATTCTTTGAACATAATGTCAATGATTTGTCTAATTTTAGACATAGTATAAAGGGTTTGTGCTTTATTACCCCTGTAATAACAGATATAATTGCAGGATATGCGAAAAATAACAGATTTCATCGTGAACCATTGCTACGTGATCTTTGCAGTCTTTTTGGTGCTTACGGGAATCTGCGGCATTCTTGCCACGCAAGTGAAGATCAATAAAGACATTTATTCTTACATGCCGGCCGATTCCGAGACTTCGCGCGGACTTGCAATCATGGACGACGAGTTCGATTTTAGCGCAACAAGCAGCTATGAAATGATGCTAACCGATGTTCCGGCGGACGAGAAAATGGCGATTAAGGAGCATATTGAGTTAATCGAGGGCGTCGACTCGGTAGATTACGACGAGAGCGACAAATACAATCGCGACCAGTACACGCGTTATATCATAAATGTCGACGCGCCGGCTGACTCGGAGACGGCAGCCCGCGTCTATAACACTATTCATGATGAATATTCGGAGCGTTTCGAGGTGGCAGAGTCGGGCAAAGTCCACGACTATAATGGCGCCGTTCTGCAAATCCATATCGCCATTTTTGCCGTAGCCTGCGCAATGGTAATCCTGATTATCATGAGCAAGTCATGGGTGGAGCCGTTCTTGTTCCTCTTCGCGATTTTGCTAGCCGTCGTCGTCAACAAGGGCACCAACGTCATCTTCCCGAACGTGTCGCACATTACGGATGCGATTGCGGCGATTTTACAGATGGCGCTCTCGATGGATTACGCAATTATGCTCTCGACCCGTTATCGCCAGGAAAAGGCGAAGGCGGATTGCCCGGACAAGCAGACGGCGATGCGCCGCGCAATGCGCTATTCGTTTGGCGCAATTTCGTCAAGCTCAGTCACGACTGTAGTTGGCCTGATCGTGCTTGTCCTCATGAGTTTTACGATCGGTCGCGATATGGGCTTGGTACTCAGCAAGGGCGTTATTCTTAGCCTTGTTTCTATTTTCACTTCTCTGCCGGCGCTGTTACTCATGTTCGATAAGGCGATTGAGAAGACCGCCAAAAAGACTATTAATTTCAAAATGGATTGGCTGGGCAGGTTCAGCCATGGATTCCGCCGCTTCGCATTGCCGCTCTTCATTCTTGTTTTCGCCGGTAGCTTCCTACTCAAAGGCAGCACGACGATCGACTATACTTCATCGCAAAATAACAAAATCAAGGATGTGTTTGACGAGGCAAACCAAATGGCGCTTGTCTATGACGGCAAGATGGACAAGGAAGTCACGGACGTTTGCAAAAAATTCGATGCGCGCGAGGACACAGTGCGCGTGCTCTGCTACGGCAACACGATTAATGAGCCGGAAAAATACAATGAGGTCGTGCCAAAAATCAATGAACTCTCTAGCGAGAAAGTCGATACCGAAGATTACCTCATCAAGGCGATTTATTATCACTATTACAAGAACACCGACAATCTTACGATTACGCTTGATGAATTCGTAAAGTTCTTGCAACGCGACGTGTTCCCGGACGAAAAGTTCTCGGACGAAGTTACGAACGAGATCCGCGAAAAAGTCGACCGATTCTCGTATTTTACCGACCAGCAAAAGGTGAATCAGCTACGTAGCAAGGAAGAAATAGCTTCGATTCTTGGCGTCGATGCAAGCAAGCTTGACGAAGTATACGTGCTCTGGCTTTCCGAGCAAAAGTCGACGGTGCGCCTGACGCTTTATGAGTTTGCGCAGTTTGTATCGAACGAAATTTTGACGAATCCAAAATATGCGTCAATGGTAACGGCAGCTCAACGTTCGGATCTTAACAGTCTCAAACTCTTTAGCGACCGAAATTATACCGACACGCCGAAGAGCGCTGCGGAACTTTCCCACACATTTGGTATCGACCAAAGCGTGATTGAAAAGATTTTGGTTTACTATGATTTCTCGACGACCGATACGCCGACTGTAACCGCGACGATTAGCGACCTCGTGAATTTTGCGCTAACGAACGAGAATGTGCTCGCCGAGCTAAATCTTTCTAGCGAAGAGGCCGCGAAAATTCGCACACAACTCGCTGATGCGAAGACAACGGCCGAAAACATGAAAGTCGAAGTCGAAACGCGTTATGCCGAATTCAATTCGAAGCTCGATGCGGCAGTGACAGAGTTGCCAACCGAAACGCAAGAAGAAATTGCGCCATACATCGCAAAATTGCGTTCAGAAATTAGCAAAAAAATCCAGGACGCCGAAGCGGCACTAACCAAAGAATACTCGTATTCGGATTATGCGGCAGCGGCTGGAAAAATCAACGAAGCGCTCGACGCAGCGACAGCTTGGCTTAATGACCTCGAGACTAACTACTCGGAGATTTTTGAGAAACTTGACGACAGCGCGAAGACCGCAATTCTCAGCTACGCTCAGAAAATATCGGCTAAGATTTCTGAAGTACGCGACAAAGTTGATCTGAACGGCAAGCTCGAGCAGCTTAAGCAAATTTACAAACTGTACCAGGCAGAAAAGACCGGCAAGAACCGCATGATTACGCCGCGCGCTTTAGTGAATTTCTTGTTAGAGCACGCTTCCGACGAGAAGCTAAATGGCGCTCTAAATAAGGGCGCAATCAGCAAGTTGCAGCTTGTAAAATACATCATGGATAACCAGACGACAAAGTATTCTTCCGATGAATTAGCAAAGACATTTAATCTCGATGCCGAGAAGCTGAGTCTCGTCTATGCGCTCTACGACTACCGCCACGTCAACACGAATCCGCAACTTTCGCTTTGGACTTTAATTAATTTCATCGACGAGAGAATTTTGCCAAACGCCGAATACGCCAGCCGTCTGAGCGATGAAGAACAGACAGAGCTCGCGACGGTCGCGACACTCATGCGCGCAGCTAAGAACGGCGTGCTTTATAGCTACGATGCACTTTATCGCGCCATCAAGCCGCTGGCGGGGAATTTCGACAAGAATAAATTATTCTTTGCTTATTTGTACTACGGCTCGCTTTACGATTATGACGAAAGCTGGACGCTCACGCTCGAACAATTTATTACTTTTTTGAATGATAAGATTGTGCCGGATTCGCGCTTTGCCAAACGCATCGATGACGAAATGCGCCAGAAGATTGCCGACGGCCGCAAAACAATTGGCGACGCAAAAGACATGCTCGTCGGGCCAAAACATTACCGCGCGCTGATTGAGACAAATCTTCCAGCTGAGGGCGAGACGACTTTCGCGTTCATCAAGGAGCTAAAAGACGAGCTCGGGCCAAAGAATAATATCGATTATTATTTGCTCGGCGACTCGGCGATGGCCTACGAAATGTCGCAGAGCTTCGGTAGCGAGATGGACACGATCACTATCATCACGATGCTCGCGATTTTCGCTGTCGTCATTTGCACATTCAGGTCGATTTTCGTTTCACTCTTGCTCGTCTTAGTAATCCAGTGCGCGGTCTATATCGTGATGGCATATTTGTCGCTAACTGGTTCAAGCATTTTCTTCATCGCGCTAATTATCGTGCAGGCAATTTTGATGGGCGCGACAATCGACTACGCGATTCTCTTCACTTCTTACTACGTCGAAAACCGCAACTACTTCAAGCTCGGAGTGAAGGATGCGCTGATTAATACTTATAACAAGTCGATTGGCGCGATTCTAACTTCGGCTTCGATTCTAATTATCGTGACGGCGATTGTCGGCAATTTCACGTCGGCAATTGCGGGCAAGATTTGCCAGTCGATTTCGCTCGGTACTTTCTGCGCGACTTTGATTATTCTACTACTGCTACCAGCACTACTCGCAACGCTCGACCGGTTCATCATCAAAAACAAGAAGCCTGGCAAGAGCAAAATTGTGAATGCACTGAAGACGTTGCTATAATAGTGCCATATGGCAAGCAGCAAAGATTATCGAGATTATATTTTAGAACAGTTGTCGGAACTCTCGAATATAACCTGCCGGCCGATGATGGGCGAGTTTTTGCTCTACGCAGATGGCGTTTTGTTTGGCGGGATTTATGACGATCGCCTACTCGTAAAGAAAGTCGACGAGAACGCTAAGTTCGAGATGCCTGAAGCGATTCCATACGATGGCGCAAAACCAATGTATCTCGTTGAGGAAGTAGACAATAAAAACCGCTTATCAGAAATCGTAAACGCAACCCGCGCTGGTCTTGGAAATAAGTAGATGGATATTCTCGAAATTATCGCAATTGGAATTGGCCTCGCTATGGACTCTTTTGCAGCCTCCATTTGCAAAGGGCTCTCCATAAAAAAGATGAGCCCTAAGAAGATTTGTTTAATCGCATTTTATTTTGGTATTTTTCACCTCGGCATGCCAGTTATCGGATACTTTTTGGGAACGACTTTCAGTAGTTACGCAAACCGCATCGACCATTGGATTGCATTTATTTTACTGGCCTTTATTGGCATAAGAATGATTATTAGCTCTTTTTCGAAAAAGAAGAGCAAACACACTGATGACACGAGTTTCAAGCAAATGTTTGCCCTAGTGATTGCGACAAGCATCGATGCTTTAGCGATTGGCGTCACCTTCGCGTTCTTCGAAACGAATATAATTTTGTCGGCATCAATTATCGGCGTAATTACGTTCGTTTTGTCGACAATCGGCGTCGCAATTGGCCATAAATTCGGCGGCAAACTCGGCAAAAAGGCCGAACTTGCTGGCGGAGTTATCCTAGTAATGATCGGCTTAAAAATTCTACTCGAGCATCTCGGAATTTTCGCGCTCTAGTTTAATTAGGAAACAAAAAAACGACCCGTCTGGGTCTTTTTCTTGGAATTGGTGAGTCAGGTGGGACTTGAACCCACGACACTCTGCTTAAGAGGCAGATGCTC
>CAMZEA010000018.1 GCA_947305655.1 uncultured Candidatus Saccharibacteria bacterium
GAGAAAATGTCGTCTAGGAAAGGCGTAGTGCTCCTAGAAGATATGCTCGACGATGCTGAAAAACGCGTGCGCGAGAATTTTGCGAGCGAGGATCTTTCGGATGAAGATGTGCGCAAAATTGCCACTGGCGCGATCAAATACTCGGATTTTGTCGCAGATAGGAAGACGGGAATTCTTTATGACCCCGATAGGATTTTTGCACTAACGGGTCAATCTGGTCCATTTTGTCAGTATGCCTGCGTGCGTATGCGTAGAATTCTCGAGAAAAATCCAGAATATGATGACGATTTTTATGGCTATGATTTTGCGGCAGAGAAGAATATTCTTCAGAAGCTAATCGAGTTCCCGGCGCTCGTAGCGTCGGTAGCGGATAATCTAGAGGCGCATAGGATTGCGGGGTATTGTTTTGAGCTCGCGCAAGAGCTCAACCGCTATTATGAAAATGCGCCGATTGCTACGGCTGAATACGAAGTGAGAAATGCGCGTTTGTGGACAATTGACAAGGCGGCAAAGGTGCTCACGAAGGGCTTAGATCTCCTCGGAATCGAGATTCCTGACAAGATGTAAGCATTGACTTTTTGGCCAATCTGTGGTATAATGATTAATGTGATGCAATTACCGGGGAAACCCGGTTTTTGAGTACATTATCAAGGAGAAAAAACATAGCTTTCGAGCTAGTTTTGGTAAAGGGGAACCAAAACTAGCTCGAAGGTACACCTCACGCCGTCGAGTTAGAATTTATACCGCCGTAGGAGGATTAAGCATGGCTATTAGAGAGATTAAGTTATTTCTGACGACTGACGAGAGAATTTTAAGGTTGAAACGAAAAATCGAAGCAGTTATGTTCGGAAAAGAATCGATCCCGGACTCGATGTACGGTGGGAAAAAAGGCGGAGATATCGCTTGCGACATTCACGTCAACGATGAGAATGTGCAATGCGTAAGGATTTACCTGAAAGAGACTTATGAGGCTCTTCTGGCAGTCGATTCTGCTGAGTCGCTGAAGGAGTTTAAAGACTTGTATACCGACGGTTTTTACGGAGCCGCCAATCAGCTTCCTTACGTATCGGACATGCTCGACGAATTAGAGGAAAAATACGCTGCTTAAGCGTTCATGTTCTTTCTTCCTTCTTTCCGGCCCTTGGGTAGCAATACCCGGGGCCTTTTTAATTAGAAATTTTTGGGCATTTTTAATCCCGGGTGTTAGCCCGGGATAGAGTGATTTATTTGTAAGATGGTTTGTGGTTATGCGCAGGTGCTTTCTTTTCCTATGTCGATTGTATCGTAAACCTTGCGGCGCTTGATGCGCTGGACGATTTGGCTGGTGTACTTTTTGAGTTCACCATCTAGCAAATTTTGAGAGGCTTCATAGAAAACAGAATCATTTTCTTCATTGATGCCTCCAATGAGATAGAGCAAGAAGAAGCACATGTTTTTCGCGTCGATTTTGTTGCCGAATTGCTGGCGCCAAGAGACTCCAATGATGCCGTCTTTACTCTTGATGTAGAGAGTAAAGCTGCGCTCGTCGGGGAAATGCTCCCACTTGTCGCTCGAATCATGGATGTTGAACGACGCATCGGCGTATTGCGCGATTAGGTTGTTCTGGAGGTGGGTTATCACCTTGTTCTTCCAGGCTTTTTCCTGCGAGCTAAGCGTTAGCTTGCCGTCATTTCCGCCAGCGGGGAAATATCCAGATTTGATGATCTGCGGGATGTTGCCGTTTTCTTCCTTGAAGAGGGCTACGACGTAAGCGTCGCCCCACGGAGAACGCTCGCTGCGCTTAGACTGTTCGAGTCTTGCGGCAGTGATGTATTCTGTCGGTGGAAGAAAGAGTGATTTCGGAATTTCTTTTAGGTTAGTGAGGTGTAAGTCGGTCATTTTTTGGATCCTCCCCTTTATAGATTGTAAGTTACAAATAAATCTTGGCTATTATATCACAGATTGCGAAAAAAGTCAATGTTTGCTATAGTGAAATTAAGTAATTTTGAAGGGAAAAATATGGCAGAAAAAGCTAAGAAAACTACAAAGGCTGAAGAAGCGAAACCTGTCGACAAAAAAGATGCCGCAAAAGCGAAGGCAAAAGCCGGTCTCGATAAACTCAAGAACGGCGGGAGCGGGTTCAAGCAGTTCGTCAAAGAACAGAATGTCGTTGGTCTCGCTGTAGGTTTGATTCTTGGTACTGCGGCCAAGGGCCTTATTGATACTTTGATTAACAAGGTCGTGATGCCGCCACTTGGTCTTCTTCTTGGTTCGACGAAGGGCCTCGAAGGCTGGACGATTCCGCTCGGTGATACTGGCGCTGTAATTGGCATAGGCGAATTCCTCAGTGTCCTCATCGACTTCCTAGTGCTCGCACTCGTTGTCTATATCGTTATTAAGGCTTTGAAGCTCGACGCTAAAAAATAATGGCTAGGAAAAAAGACGAAAAATCCATGCTCTTGTGGATTGACCTTGAGATGACTGGTCTCTCGCCAGAAGAGGACCGCATTTTGGAGGTTGCTGCGATTATCACGGACTGGGATCTTGAGGAGAAAGCGACCTATACCGGCATCGTAAAAGTTGACGAGAAGATTATCGCAAAGCGTATGGTTGGCGAGTTCTGGGAAGAGAACCGTGAATCGTACGATGCGCTTGTTGCTCAGAACAAGGACGGTAAGGCGGCTGCGACAATTGAGAAGGAACTACTAAAGTTCGTTGACAAGAATTGCAAGAAAGCAACCGTTTACCTTGCCGGTAATTCAATCCATCAGGACCAGAAGTTCATCGAGCGCGAATGGCCGAAGCTTAACAAGCGCCTACATTACAGGCAGCTTGATGTGTCGGCGTGGAAGATTTATTTCGAAAATGCGCTCGGTAAGAGGTTCCTGAAACCGGAGAATCACCGTGCTTTGGACGATATTCGTGGCAGCATTGAGGAATTGAAATGGTATCTGAAGACGATATCTTAGGCTACGCGCGCGGGCTCGAAAATGTGAGCGAACGCACTGAAAACGGTATGCTCATTTTTGAACGCGATAAGATCTTTCTCTGCGTAGAGACGGGTACGAATCCGCTTCGTATTGAACTCCGTTGTGATAGGAGATTAAGCCAGACTTTGCAAGCACGCTACGAAAGTGTGATGGAGAGCAGGGCATTGGGGCGCAATGGCATCGAGGTGATTTGCTCAGGGCAGCTCAGTGCCGACGAAATACATGATCTCGTACGTCACGCTTACGAAATATCCGTAGAATAAAAAAGACCCCTTCGCGGGGGTCTTTTTTGTTGGATTTTAATGTGTATCGAGCCAGTTTTGGAATTGATCTTTGAGCTGGGTCAAATCGGTTTTCGATTGATTGACGACGTTTGAGAAGCTCTGGTTGTTTGATTTTTTGAGCGCCTCGTTTTCGTATTGGATGAGAGTTGAAATCTGATAGACGATGTTCGTGGCGTATACGCGATCGATATTGCCCGCATAAGATGCGTCGAGCAATTGATTGGTAATGGTGTTGATATTGGCGGTTTCGGCGCTAGAGACTTCTTTGCTAATTTTGTCGGTTTTGACGCCAACGGCACTAACGACGCCGCCGAGGGAAGAATCGGTAGTGGTCATGACGGAGAAGAGTGTGTCGGAATATGAACGGAGGTTGGAGTCGCGGATCTTATCCTTGTATTTGGTGAATGGATTGCTGTAATTGCTGCCGCTAAGGTTATGAATGCGCATGTAGACACGCTCATAAGTTTGGGTAACTTTTGCATTGGCGTTGCTAATAACGATGCCGACGGAAATAATTGCGATGAGGGCAATCACGCCAGCCGCGATTAGTTTGATGAGCATCGGGGTAAAAATTGGGCCCGATTTTACTTTGCCTTTGACGGCGATTTGATCAAGATATTCCTTGCCATTCATAGGGCTATTATAGCATAAGCGGGATGCTGTGGTATGATAAGGATAAGAATTTTGGAGGTTTTTGTGAAAAAACAGCAAAAAATCAAAAAGATAGATTTGCCTGTTTTGGCGGCTGTTTTTGCTTTGGCGGCGTTAGTGGTTAGTTTTACGATTGCGTATAACCGCGACAGGTCGACACTTCCGAATGAATTCGACATTGCAAAATACCAGACGGAGGTAACCGAGGAATTTACGAGTCCGTCGAACTGGATGACTTGCGAAACGACTCCGAAGGCATATCAAGTCGTAAATGGTTCCGACATGCCAGTGTCTGTTCGCGTGAAGGTTGATGAGTCATGGAGGAGCAGTACTGGGCAGTCATTGCCGCTAGTGAGCAACAGCTCGAGAGTGAGGATGGCCGTGATAGATTATGCGAATAGTGCTGATTGGACGCTAAAGAGCTACGGCGGCGTGCAATATTATGTCTACAATACGGATCTGCAGCCCGGAGCAAGCACTTCGACGCTGATGACTGGCGTGACGCTAAACTGCAATGCGGATTTGGGCGCTGATGTCGACTATAACAATGCCGAATATCATCTGCTATTGACGGCGCAAACGATTCAGGCAGACAAGAGGAGTGAAGCTTGGCGGACGCGCGTTACTTGGAACCGAACGTTTCAGGGTGCGTTCGATTATTGGATAAGCACCAGTACCATCACGGATGGCGATGTTTGTAAGTCTTCAAATGCTGGAGGGACTCAGTATAAAGCGATTTCCTGCGTGAAGCGACTTGAGCGTAGCTATACTAACCCGGTGGGGACTCCAGTGCAATCTCGCATTCGCGGCATAGGCAGTGGAGACAGTCTATTGTTGGCATGGTTGAGTGATGACTATAGGACTCTTTATTGGTATACGGAGGCCGATGACATATATTTTCCTCTAGATTGTTCAAATATGTTTTCTAATATGTACTTAGAGACGCTGGATAGTTTGGAGCAGATTAATACTTCCGAGGTCCAGATTATGTATTATATGTTCTATTACGATACCAACTTGAACGACGTAAGCGCACTTGCGTCTTGGGATGTGTCGAATGTGTTTAACATGAGGTATACATTCTTCTATACGATGTTAAGCTCTTTGGAGCCATTTAGAAACTGGGATGTTTCTCGCGTGACGAAAATGGACATGATGTTTACTCAAGACCGGAAGAATTATGCCGTCTCTTCCGCCGAACCGTTAAGCGGTTGGAATGTTGCAAATGTGGTCGCGATGAATGGCTTATTATGGAACTTCGAAGATTTCGACGCGAGCAGCTTGAATGGGTGGACTTTGAACCCGAATTTGGAATATGACTCTCAGACGTTTGGCTGTTCAGTAACAATGCCAACTTGGTTTACGCGTGAACATAACCCCTGCAGCTAGTACAGAGATGATATAATAATGGCATGGAGGATGCCAAAGAGGAAATTCGGGCGCGGCTAGCTGTTGAAGATGTGATTGGGCAATACATCGAGTTGAAGCGTGCCGGCAGAAATTTCAAGGGGCATTCACCTTGGGGGACAGACAAGACGCCGAGTTTTATGGTTTCGCCAGAGAAGGGGATTTGGCATGATTTTTCGAGCAACAAGGGCGGCGACATTTTTACGTTCGTGATGGAAATGGAGGGCTGCACCTTCCGTGAAGCACTGGAGAAACTCGCTAGCCAAGCGGGCGTGGAGTTGAGGCGCTACTCGGGCGACGATAAAAAACAACAGCAGCACAAAGCACGCCTCTATGAAGCCTTGGAGCTCGCGACGAAGTATTTCCAGTATTGTCTGACAAAGAACAAAGACGTGATGAAGTACGTTTTTTATAAGCGAAATCTCAACAAGCAGACAGTGCAGAAGTTTCGCATTGGCTATGCGCCGAAATCGGGTAGGGCGCTCGTAGATTTCCTGACGAAGCGTGGATTCTCGAAGCAGGAAATTGAGGATGCGGGGCTCGTGAATCGTTTTGGCGGCGACCTTTTCAAAGGTCGCATGACTGTGCCGCTCATGGACGTTTCGGGGCGCGTGATTGGCTTCACGGCACGCATTATCGAAAAGGACGAAAACTCGCCGAAGTATCTCAATACGCCAGAAACTTTGCTCTACAACAAGGGGCGCCATATTTTCGGTCTCAGCCAGGCGAAGGACGCGATTCGTCGTTCGGAATTTGTGGTTGTAGTCGAGGGGAACATGGATGTGATTTCGTCGCATCAGGCTGGCGTTTGCGAAGCAGTCGCAACGGCTGGAACGGCAATGACCGAAATGCATCTCAAGAGTTTCTCGCGCATGACGAACGATATTCGTCTCGCTTATGATGGCGACGAAGCGGGTGTTCGTGCGGCAGAACGCGCGATTAGTATGGCCTCAAAATTCGGAATTTATTTGTCAGTGATTGACGACTATCATGGCTGCAAGGATGCAGACGAACTTATTCAAAAAGATCCGGCTTTGTGGCAGAAGGCGGTGAATAGCTATCGCCCGGCGCTTGAGTGGTTGCTCGAAAAATACGAAGGGCAATATAACCTAAAGACCGAAAAAGGTTTTGCGGAATATGCGGCGGCGGCGAAGACTTTGATTGACGACGTTGAGGACGCGGTGCTTCGCGAGAAGTACGAGCGCCAAGTTGCGGATAGGCTCGGTATTTCGCTCGAAGCCTTCCGTGCGAAGAAGGTCAAACAGGACACGAAAAAATTGAAGAAGAATGTCGCTAAAAAAGGCGAGCAAGCTGAGATTTCGCGGGCAGAGAAGAATCTTGCGGCGCTCATTAAAAATGGTGTCCAGTGCGAAGGTTTCGAGTCGGCAAGTGGCCTAAATAAAGATGAGCTCGACTTAATTTTTGAAACGAACTATGCGCAGATGGACGGCAGCCAGCGCGAGCGCGAAGCGAAAAATTTGCAAAAAATCGTAGAACGTGAGCGCATGCAGGCCGAGCGGGAAGAGTTGTCGGAAGCGATTCGCGCGGCGGAAGAAGCGGGCGATGATGCAAAGGTCGACGAGCTAATGCGCAAGATGCAGTCGCTTAACGCCAAAGCGAAATAATTTTGGATTATTTAAGTTTTGTGTTATAATTTGCGATGAATGCGCTGGATTAGCGGGCAAGTTTTTGTTTATTGCCCATCCAGGAAGAAGTTATTTAAATAAAACAAATATTTTAAACAAAGAATAGCAACTTATATAGGGTTTTTATGGACGACGAAGAGAGAGACCTACAACTAGATAATTTAGACGACATCGATGGTGGCGATGGCTATATTGATGAGCCAAGCTTCGATGACATGGATGAAGATGGCGAGGAAGACATTGCGAACCTCGACCTCGAAGCAGGCGGTTATGATGAAGTTTCCGACGACTCAGTGAAGCTTTATCTCCGCGAAATTGGTAAGATTCCGCTTCTTAGCCAAGAGGAAGAATACGAACTTGCGCAGAAGATTATTAACGGTACACCAAAAGAGCAGAAGAAGGCCAAGGATAAAATGGCCGAATCGAACATGCGTCTCGTGGTTTCGATTGCGAAGCGCTATTCAGGCCGCGGCCTCGACTTCCTCGATTTGATTCAGGAAGGCAACACTGGTTTGCTTCGTGCGGTTGAGAAGTTCGATCCAGACAAAGGCTTCAAGTTTTCGACTTATGCCACTTGGTGGATTCGCCAGGCAATTACGCGCGCAATTGCTGACCAGGCGCGTACGATTCGTATTCCAGTACACATGGTCGAAACGATTAACAAGGTGATGCGCATGCAACGCCGCCTCACGCAGGATCTCAACCGCGAGCCATCCGTTGAGGAAATCGCAAAGGCGATGGGCATGGAGACGGACAAGATTGAATACGTCATGAAGATTAAGCAGGACATTGCATCGCTTGATGCTTCGGTTGGCCGTGACGGCGACGACGATGATTCTTCGCTTGGTGATTTTATCGAGGATGAAGACCGTATTTCGCCAGAAGATTCTGCTGCAACGCAGCTTCTAAAGGAGCAGATTGCTGCAATTCTTTCGACTTTGTCGGATAGGGAACAGAAGATTATCAAGATGCGCTTCGGCATCGGTGGCGGTAAGAGCCATACACTCGAAGAGGTTGGCGCCGAGTTCTCGGTTACGCGCGAACGCATTCGCCAGATTGAAGCAAAGGCTTTGACGAAGCTCCGCAAGAACAAAGACACCAAAAAGCTTCATGAATATCTAAAATAAAAAACTCTCTCATGGAAAACAGCGTTCGGCCGGCCCGTCGTTACGGGCGGCCGCCGCTTCGTACTCGGCCGTAGCCTCCGTAATGTTTCCATCGAGAGAGTTTTTTATTTCAGTAGTACTCGCTAGCAAGCTCCGTAATGTTTCTTCGTCGGAGTTTTTTATTTTAGGTATTTGTTGTAATTTTTGAAAAGCATAAGTATAATGGGAGTATGGAACAAAGTGGGCAGGTAAATGCTGGTGCCGCTCCAACAGCGCCAGTTCAGACTCCGGCACCTGAGCCGGTACAAGAGGTGTCTCAAGATATGACGCCGCCAGCACAGCAACAGGCAGCTCCGATAGCAGCGCCAGCCGTGCCAATGATTGCAAAAGAAAATATTCGCATCGAGAATCTTCTCGAGGAATGCGTACGTACAAAAGCGAGCGACCTTCATATTCAGGTTGGTTTGCCTCCGATTTTGCGCATTGATGGTGCTTTGCAGCCAGTTTCTGGTTATGCCGCTCTCGACGAGCCTACGGTCGAGCAGTTGGTTTTTGCTACACTTGAAGAAGACCAGAAACAGATTCTTATCAAGGATAAGGAATTCGACTATTCGTTCTCATTCGGCGACCTCGGTCGCTTCCGCGTGAATGCCTTCCATGAAAAGGGCAACCTCGCTGCCGCATTCCGCTTAATTCCAAATCAGATTCAGACAATTGCTGAGCTCGGTATGCCACCAGTAGTGACGAGCTTTGCAGATTTCCCACGCGGGTTGGTTCTCGTGACTGGTCCTACTGGTTCCGGTAAGTCTACGACGCTTGCGGCGCTTGTTGACAAGATCAACACCGAAAAGGCTTGCCACATTATTACGATTGAGGATCCTATTGAATTTACGCACAAATCGAAGCGTTCGGTAGTGGTTCAGCGTGAAGTTCACTATGATACTTACTCCTTCTCGGCGGCGCTTCGTAGCGCACTCCGTGAGGATCCAGACGTCGTGCTTATTGGCGAGATGCGTGACCTTGAGACGATTTCGGCAGCGATTACGATTGCAGAAACTGGTCACTTGGTTTTCGCGACGCTTCACACCAACTCCGCTTCGCAGAGTATCGATCGTATGATTGACGTTTTCCCGCCACATCAGCAGCCGCAGGTTCGCTCGCAGCTTTCGAATATTCTCATGGGTATTTGTGCGCAGCGCCTCGTCCCAGCAATTGGTGGTGGTCGCGTAGTTGCAGCAGAAATTCTCGTGGCTAATCCGGCAGTTCGCTCGGTGATTCGCGAGGGTAAGACGCATCAGCTCGATACGATTATCCAGACTGGTGCAGACCAGGGTATGCAGACGATGGATCGCACGCTCGTGAAGCTCGTTCAGACCGGTGTTATTACGCACGATAATGCACGCGAGTTCGCAGTTGATCTACAAGAATTTGAAAGGTTGTCGCGCGGATGAAACGTTTTAGCTACAGAGCCAAAGAGCAGGGTACCGGTAAAGTAATCAAGGGTACAATTCAGGCCGAAAATGAGAATGTCGCCGGTAAACTTTTGGTAGATCGTGGCTATGTGCCAGATATGCTTCGCGAGGAGGGTACTGGTTTTGCTGAAAAAATGAATCGCGTCACGGCGAAAGACCGCATTAACTTTACGCGTCAGTTCGCGACGCTCGTTGGTGCTGGTCTTCCGATTGCTCAGTCGCTCCGCACGGTAGTTGAGCAAACCTCGAACAAGGCAATGAAGGCTGTGGTTGAGGAAATTTTGGCCGATGTGGAAGCAGGCCATACGCTCGGCGATGCATTCGGCAAGCACAAAGATGTATTTAGCAACGTTTATCTCTCTTTGATTAAAGCCGGTGAAGTTTCCGGTACGCTCGATGAGAGCTTGAAGCGCATCGCAACGCAAGAGGAAAAAGATGCAAAGATGATGGGTAGCATCAAGGGCGCAATGGTTATGCCGATTATTACGCTCGCTGTTATTTTCGTAGTCTTCCTCTATATGATGCTCGCAGTTGTCCCACAAGTGGAAGGACTCTATGCAGACTTGCATCAAACTTTGCCGCCATTCACTCTATTCCTCGTCGCCGTGAAGGATTTCATTCTTCATTTCTGGTGGTTAGCGCTAATTATCCTAGCCGGTCTCGTGGTCGGCTTCTTGCAGTATAGGAAAACTGAACCGGGCATTCGCATGGCGGCGAACTTTAAGCTAAACGTGCCAATGTTCAATGGTCTGTTCAGAATGCTTTATATGGCGCGCTTTGCCCGCATTTCGCAGATTTTGCTTTCGACCGGCGTGGCGGTGCTTGATACGATGAATATTGCTGGCGAATCGACAAACAACGTGATTGTTTATGACGAAGTGAAAGAAGCGATGGAGAAGGTCCAAGGCGGTAAGGCGATGTCCGAGTCGCTAAAGGATAAACAATACATTCTCCCATTGGTCCATCAGATGGCAGCGATCGGCGAGCAGTCCGGTAAGATGGACGAGATGCTAGGGAAGGCTGCGCAGGTCTTCGAGGATGAGCTTGATGAGAAAGTTCAGGCAATTTCTTCCGCAATCGAGCCAGTAATGATGATTCTCTTGGCAATTCTAGCTGGCGGTTTGGTTGGCGGTATCCTATTCCCAATCTACGCGCTCGTGAATGAAATCGCCTAAAGCGCTTGCATTTTGCTTATGTTTTTTGTATAATAGCGGTAATTGCGATTTTTCGCATCGCAAAATAAAAATATAAAAAGGAGCTATATAATGGCTAAAACTAAAAAAGGCTTTACGATCATTGAGGTGGTCTTGGTTCTTGCTATCGCGGGCTTGATCTTCCTTATGGTCTTCATTGCGCTTCCTGCGCTTCAGCGCTCTCAGCGTAATACTCAGCGCGAGGACGATATTTCTCGTTTCTTGACCGCTGCCAACGATTATCAGACTAACAACCACGGCAAGACTCCGTTCAATGTCAGCTCGGACGGCTATAATGGCGTAAATAAGAATTTCGTCAGCCGTTATATTGATAGTAGCTGTTCTCCAGTAGCGAGCGGCACCGATGGCTCGTACACTTGTACCGACGGTAGTGAGTTTACCGACCCAGACGGTAACGTTTATAAGATGAATGGTCGTGCATGGAAATCTACGGATAAGACCGCTGGTGTGCTATCCGGTACGTTCCCGAATGATCATCTCGTTCAGGCTGTCACTAAGGCTACCTGTGGCGATGAAAATATTGCAGAAGAAGGCTCCGGCGATCGCCAATATGCGCTCTTCTATATGCTTGAAGGTAACTCTATTACCTGCAACGATAACCACTAATCTCGGTTAGAAAGAACCTCCCTCGGGAGGTTCTTTTTTGTTCGTGGTAGAATAGAGGTATGGACATAGTCGTTATGATTATTTTGGGGGTATTTGGCGCAGCATTTGGATCGTTCGCTTGTTGTCAGGCGTGGCGCATTAACAAGCATGATAAGTCGGCGCGTTCGCACTGCATGAAATGTAATTACAAGTTGAAATGGTACGATAACATTCCAATTATCAGCTGGCTGATGTTGGGCGGGAAGTGCAGGAAGTGCCGCAAGCCAATTGGGGCGGCAGAGATTCTATCCGAACTTGGTCTTGCGGTGGCATTTGTATTGTCTTTTGTATTATGGCCGCACCATCAGCAGCTCATGGAACTTTGCGGTTTTGAGATTGCGAAGTTTGCATTATTCCTTGTGCAACTAGTTTTGTTCACTATTTTATTTGTATATGACGCGAAGTGGAAAGAGATGCCTGTGCCGATTCTTATTGCGAGCTGTGTGCTCGGTGTGGCATTCTGGATTGTGAACCTCATCAAGATAATTGTTTTCTTTGGCTTCACGCCAGTGACGCTAACGCAACTTGCAGGAGCGATGCTGATACTGCCGGGCTTCTATTACTTTATGTATAAAGCAAGTAAAGAGAGGTGGGTTGGTAGTGGTGACGCGATTTTGTGTGTGCCGCTTGCGATAATGCTCGGAAACTTTTGGCTCGCGATGTTCTGTCTATTCCTGTCGAATATGATTGGTAGTGTGATTATGTTGCCAGTCACGATTATCAAGAAGGAAAAACATGCGATGATTCCGTTTGGGCCATTCCTGATTCTTGGCTTCTTGGTTGTTTATTATTTCCAAGAGTTTTTCCTAAATTTTATTAACGGATTCTAGAATGTTTGTCGCAGATCTTATCAACGAATTCCTTGAAGCGCTCGAGGTGGAGAATGGGCGCAGTCGTTTTACGACGCGGAATTATGAGATTTGTCTTATGCGTATCCTCGAGTTTAACGGCGAGATTAGTGAAGGCGATATGAAGCCGGACGACATTACGCCGGAGTGGCTTAGGAAGTATCGTTTGTGGCTGAACCGCTACGAGGTGCGCGATGGACACGGCAAGACTTTGTCGGTGACGACACAGGCCTATCATTTGATCGCCCTCAGAGGATTCTTGAAGTATTTGACGAAGCGGGGGATTAAGACGCTCGATCCGACGCTCGTGGAGTTGCCGAGAACGCATCGACCGCAGGTGACATTCTTGCACGTCGATGAAATTGAGCGGATTTTCAAGGAGATTCCACTTGATACAGAGACTGGCCTGCGCGATAGGGCAATCATGGAGCTGTTGTTCTCGTCGGGGCTTCGTGTTTCGGAGCTGATTAATTTGAACCGCGACCACGTTAATTTGAAACGCAAAGAATTCATGGTTCGTGGTAAAGGGCAAAAGGACCGCCCGGTATTTATTACTGATGCGGCGGCAGAAGCGATTGAAGATTATCTAGCCGAGCGCAAAGATTCGTTGCCGGCACTATTTCTGAATAACTCGCGCAATACGCCACTGGCGGGGACTTCTGGGAATTATAGACGACTTACGCCGCGTAGTATTCAACGCATTATTGAAAAATATGTGCGCGCAGCGGGTATTACGAAGCACGTGACGCCGCATACATTCCGCCATTCGTTTGCGACGGATTTATTGATGAATGGGGCAGATTTGCGCTCGGTGCAATCACTCCTCGGGCATGCAAATATTTCGACGACGCAGATTTATACGCACGTGACCGATCCGCAGCTTCGCGAAGTACATAAGAAATTTCATAGCGATATCTGATATAATAGTCGAAAAGGAGTTTTTTATGGCTGACAAAAAAGAAGCTAAGAAAATTGGAAGTGCAGCAAAACAGGTCGCTGCCGAGACGAAAAAGGCAACCGCTTGGAACATCGGTTTTACGAAAGAAAATAATCCAGATGGTTTGATTCAGCGTACGCTTATCATCTTTAAGCCTGATGCAGTTCAGCGCGGTATTGTCGGTGAGATCCTTTCTCGCTTTGAGCGTGTCGGTCTCAAGATTGTCGCAACCAAGATGGTTAACCCAGACAAGGACCACTACTATCATCACTACGAAGAGATTTCGAAGATGATTACGCGCCGTGGTCAGAAGGCTTTTGATCTCGTCGTCGACTTCATGATTTCTGGTCCAGTGATTGCGATGGTGCTCGAAGGCGTCGAGGCTATTCCAGTTGTTCGCAAGATTGTCGGTTCGACTGAGCCAATGGCAGCAGATATGGGTACGATTCGTGGCGACTACGCACACGTTTCCTTCGGTTATGCTGATGCTCGCAACGAGGGTGTTGCAAACCTCATCCATGCTTCTGGCAACGCTTCTGAGGCAGAGCAGGAAGTTTCTTACTGGTTCAAGCCAGAAGAGATTCAGATTTACAAGACTCTTTCCGAGCGTTTCACCCGCTAAAAAGTGTCATGTTTTTGCCGCCTTCCTTACGAGGGCGGCTTTTTGTGGGGCATTGACAGAATAAACTGCTTGTGCTAAGATAAAAACATCTAAAAGAGAAAAATAAAAATGGTCAAGAAAAAAAGAGAATTTCAATTTTCGTCTGCCACGTTTTTGTTCGCGGCAGCAGCATTAGCATTTAGCGGCGTCTATGCGATTCAGTTAGGTAATCGTACGCAGGCTGCGGGTTCTGCAAATATTAGCGCAACGTTGCTTTCCAAGAGCTCGTCTTCCGTCCAGACGATTCCGCTTGATAAGTTATCGGAATTTGTAACAATTGACCGCTCGGATAGCCGTTGGGCAGGGCGCGCCATCAAGGGCGTGTATGCGGACGTCTTGGATTATTGGGTAGTCTTTGGCCCTTCATCCACCGACACGAACTCTTTGATTGTTCGCTTTAGTACTGTTAATGGTTCGGCGCAAGCAACGAAAAGCGTAGATCTTGGCCAGGGCGGTAAAGCGACCATATTTAATGAGGCGCTTTATGTGTTAAAAGATAAAAACGGCCTGAAATCGATAGAGGTATTTAATTACCGCACGCTCGAGCATTGGGAAGAAGATTCGATTCCGCTTGGTAGCAATAGGAGTTCGGACTTCGATCTCTTCCTCCCGACGACTTGGGAGGACGGACCGGCTGTTTTGGCTTATTCGAAAACCACAAAGAAAGCAGTCTGGTTTAACGATATGTATGAAAAGATCGACGAAAGCGTCATCGATATGGACGCGATTACTGATCCAAAGTCGATTGCAGTTCGTGGCAACCGTATCTTTAAGGCTGACTCTGCATTCTGGGGAGACATGGTTCAGAGGGGCGAGATCACGGTCGCTCAGCAGACTGATTACCAGGTTCGCTTCGCAGATAAGTCGACGGTCATTTATTCGTACCTCAATGATGGCACTTACCATCGCGCCTACTATATTCCTCCTGTATCATTGTCTAAGTCCTTCGAGGGGATGTCTTTCATCGGTTATGTCCCATACTTAACTTATGCTGATGATAGCGAAATTAAAGTATACAGCATTGACACTGCTACGGCCTTGTCGGATATTGGCCAAACGCGCAGATTTGACTTTGACTTGAATGGCGGCACTGGTGATGTTCCGGCTTTGGTAAACGGGGTTTCTGAACAGTGCTTCACGCCTGGCGATCTCCTTGTCCCCAGCCGCACCGGCTACAATTTCCTCGGCTGGTCGCTAGATAAAGACGCAAAGCAGGCGACTACTACGCCGATTTGTGAATTTGGTTCGCCGAAAAAGACGATTGTCGTTTATGCGCTTTGGCAGGAGGACGGCAACACGCCGGCTGCAAATGACGAGCCTACCCCGGCATCGCCAAGTAGCCCGAAGGTAGTTGACGATAAGCCAAAGAACCCAAATACGGCCGATGAGATTGCTCCATTTAATTTGGTCGGTGCGATTACTTGCGCTGGTCTAGCAACACTCTTCGCGATCTTGAAGCGCCGTCGCTAAAACTAAGAATTGAAAAATCCGCGTTTCTACGCGGATTTTTTATCTGTTATAATATGAGGAAGTGGCCCAGTAGCTCAATGGATAGAGCGGCTCCGTCCTAAGGAGAAGGTTGTGCGTTCGACTCGCGCCTGGGTCACCATTAAACGGACCTTTTCTTTAAAAGAAAAGTCCGGCAAAAGAACTGATTACGAAAAGGAATCCACGCGCATGTCGCGGATTCCTTTTCGTTTTTGGTAATAAAAACATAAGTGGTAAAATATAGATATGGAATTTGAAGGCCAGAGAGAGGGGGAAGAAGTAAAATATGTGTTCCGTCGGCATTTTGTGACGACAATTCGCGGTTGGCTTTGGTTGATTATCGTGACGGCGTTAGGGTTTGTGCCGAGCCTGATTTGGCCAAATAATAGCGACATGTTCTGGGTTTGGCTAATCTTCTTTGCTGTTGGTTTGATGGGTGCAGTTTATAGCTGGATGCTATGGTATTTCAGCTTCTATATCGTGACGAATGAGCGCTTGCGTCAGACGCGCCAGAAGGGCTTTTTCCAGAAGAGCGTGGTTGACCTTGAGCTCAAAGATATCAAGAATATGAGTTATGGTGTGCACGGGCTTTTCGCGACGATTTTTAATTATGGTGCAATTTTGATTCAGACGGAAGCGGGCGATTTGGTTCTCAGCATGGTGAGTCACCCAGAGACAGTGTATAATGAATTAGAGAATACTTGGCATGAAAAAAGATAAGAAAAAAGCAATTACCCAACAAAACCTTGAAGAAAGCCGTGATGAAATTTTGTCGAAAGGCAAGAAGTTTCGTTATCCTTTCCAGTATTCGAAGCATCGCTTAGTGAATACGGCAATTTTGATTGCTATTATTGCAGTTGCTGCGTTTGGTTTTATGTGCTGGTTCCGTCTTTATAAGGCGCAGGACACGGGTGATGTGATGTATCGTTTTGCAAGAACGTTCCGCATGCCAGTCGCGAAGATTGACGGCATAAAAGTGAAATATAGCGACTATTTGATGCTTTATAGAAGTAGCATAAAGTCAATTGAGCATCAGCAGGGCGCCCTTGACGATTCGGAGGATTCTGAGCGTCTGCGCGCGTATTATAAGCGCCAGGCGCTTTCGGATGCGGAAGATTACGCCTATGCGGCAGCTAAGCTTGAAGAGGCCGGGAATAAGGTCACTGATGAGGAAATCGACGAAGTCATTCATGATCATAAGATGATTGACGGCGAAGAACGAAGCGATTCAGCATTCCAAGGCATCATTCGCGAGAATTTTGGCCTCAGCATGGACGAGTATCGCGATATGATTCGGATGACGCTTTCAAAGAAGAAATATGCGGAATCGATTGATAAGAATGCAAAAAAGATTGCGAAGGCCGTCCAAGAGGCGATTAATGGTGGTGAAAAAGATTTCGCGAAGATAGAGGAAGCCTACAAAGAAAATGATATCTTCAGTTTTGAGAGTTTAAGCGAGATGGTAGATGTAACAAACCTTGATTTCGGCCGCGCTACGATGGCGATGAGCCTAAAAGAAGTTGGCGACGTTTCGGAGCGCTTTGTTTCGAAGAATGGCAACGGCTATTATTTCGTGAAGCTGACCGCACGCGAGGGGTCGAAAGTGAAGTATGATTCGATTTGGATTCGCTTCACGGAGCTCGACAAAGTTCTCGAGGGCTTGCGCGCCGACAATAAAGTCGAAGAAATGATTGAAATAAAAGAAGTCGCTGAAAGCAACGACTCTGATAGCTCGAAAGAGAACAATTAGTTTTTGAAGTGATGCATTGCGATTGAGGCGGCGACGCCGAGGTTGAGGCTGTCGACGTTTTTGCTTTGTTCGATATAGACTGGGGTAGCGCCGTATTTCGCGCAGAAGTCTTTTGGTAGGCCGGCGGCTTCGTTGCCGAAGAT
>CAMZEA010000019.1 GCA_947305655.1 uncultured Candidatus Saccharibacteria bacterium
GGCTGCGGCGGCGGCGGAGGCTCCTGCGGCGGCGGCTCTGGCTGCAATGGCGGCGGAGGCGGCGGCTGCGGTGGTGGCGGCCACTGATAAAAAATCAGCCCCACACAGCTGATTATGGCGCACCGCCTTTTGGCTCAGGGTTCAACCTGAGCCATTTTAATGCTCGCGAAAAAGCGAATATTTATCGGCAAAAGAGTCTTCGATTGTTTTGCCTGTTGATTCAAGGTATTTATTTACAAGATAATAACCGGCAGAATATCCAGCCCAGCGGGGGAGTTGATCGCTACCGCTAAAGAATATTTGATTATAATCATAATTTGTCGAATCGAATAGCGGCTGTAATTGATTAATAATCTTCTGGTTGTCTTCTTCGCTACGAGACAAGACTGTATCTAAGAAAAACTGCCTGTTTCCTTTATCCTTTACGTACTGGGCTTCAAAACTCGTAGCGAGACCCTCGCAAATAAGATTATCGAATAGAGTATTAGCCCACTCATTGTTTTTGCCCCAACGAGCCGCATGGCACAATTCGTGGACTAACATTTCTGAAATAGCATCGCCCGTGACTTGCTCGGTATTAATCGATAATTCTATAAAATCATGCGAAACTGCCCGACCGCCGACTCCGTCTTCAGGAATAATAATGTCGTACAGGCAATCTGTAACCAAGACATCTATATCCCAATCAATGCCAAGATGTTCGAATGCGAAGGTTTCGGCGTTATGAACCGCCTCGTCGATAGTGGAGATGAGATTGTCTAGCTTGCCGTTTGCATTTGTTATCATTACATTGATCTTGCTCATACTGATATTATAGCGCATTAAAAGCCCCCACCTTTCGATGGGGACTCCTATTAGGCAAAATAGTGCGGCGTATACCACAGTTCTTTTGCGACATTTCTGAGTTCGGGATGAGAATAGTGCGCCGTGTTATAGCCGAAATTAATCGGAACTAATTTTGGGCTTAATACTCTGACTATCTTTATCGTCGAATCTGTTTCGGACATATCGACAGTAATAGTTTCGAGCCTCTTCTTCAAAGTATCGAAGTCGACGCTCTCGCTCAGGGTAAAGTTAGAGATTTCTTCGCCCTCGAGCAGCCAAGTCAATTTTGTAGCATGCTCTTCGGAATAGTAATACGCACCGTGGTCCGTTGGCGTACTCACGTCTTTGACGTTTACTTCCTTCTCCTCGCCATCGCGCAGAGTCAACAGAAGATTATACTCTGCTTCCTGAAGCGCCTTGTTGATGGCGACATCCGTTTCCTCTCGGGAAGTGCTTAACGTAGCTGCCGCGCCGCATACGAAAAACGGGTAACTTTTGCCAAATATGGCCGTCAGTATTACCGTACCGTAATCCGAGGGAAGCTCAAGGAAATAAACTTCTCTTCGGTCTTTTTTGTACCAGTACTCTTTCCGTTTCGCAGCGTGCACCGGAAGGAGGTCCTTGCTGAGTATCTTTGGCGCTTCGTGAGAATACCAATTTCTCATAATCGCATCTCGCTCGATCAGCTCCGTCAGTGCGCGACGCTCGGCTTCTTCGACGTTGGAGTAGGCCGCAATTCCAGAGGAGTGGCCATAGTAAAGCCTATTTGCATGGTCCTTTTGGCCGTAATAGACGAGGTCGGTTGGGACATAACAATCCTTACCTTCTGCGGTTACTCCTCTAACCCAAGTTATCGGTAACGATTCATTGAATTCGACGAGCCCGCAGCTCATTATCTGTTCGGTCGTAAGAGGGAAAAGAGCATCCGGTGAAATCCATTTGCCAGGGCAATTCGATGCCGGACCTTCGTAATCAACTCTTACTACTCCAGATCGCTTTCGTTCGTATCCCTCGATTACTGCTTTGAATGCAGCATCGGCGTACGCTGGGCTGGTTGCGCCTGCGTACTGCAATGAAGAGTTCTCATCCACATAAGAAGATGTTACGCCGAAAAATGAGCTGTCATTCCCGAATGAGTGAGACCAGAGTCCTTGCACGGGCTTATCATCGCCAGTGTTTCCTTCGACAAAGCGAATTTTGTCGAGCCCCTTCTCCTCCTTTTCCGGATAGCCAATCGGGATCGCGAGTATCGGATAGATTTCGTCATCCACGAGGCCAAGTTCCTGCATCAATGCATTGTCTTGTACCCCTCCCATTTCGCACGAACCAGCACCATGTTCTGCGCAGAACAAACTGATATTTTGCGCAACGTGGCCAACTTCAATCAGTGCCAACCTGTACCCTCTGTCGCAGTACTTGTAAGTTTGTCTCTTAAAATCTGCGGCAATGATAATCTGAACACTCGAGTTGAAAGGGGATTGTTCCTGGTTGAAACAGTATTTGAGCTGCTCGATATCAACTCGCTCGTCAAATAATACGAGTCTGTTCTTTTCGGCATCAAATTCATAATAGCCAGGTGGGAGTCTGCCATGCTGTTTCTCTAAGATCAAATAGATTCTTAGTGGATACAATGCGCCGCCGCTCGGCACGGCGTGGTCCGGAATGCTATATGCGAAATTGCACAAAGCTAAAAGGAACTCGTCAGAAAGTAACTTTTCGGTAGAAAAATTACGAACAGAGCGACGGTTTTCTCTTATACTCCACATAGCAGACGACACTGCCATCAAACTCTCAGGCGTAAACGCCTTGCCGTCCTTTACCGGCTTTCTATCGCTGTTTGAGTAAACGCGAATCTCATCTTGTGTCAGCCTCCTTCCAAAAGCGGGGGGATAGCTGCTCATACAGTGGAAGTGAACAAACTGTTCTCTCGAATCAACTATCAGTTCCGAGTCGTCGAGGAACTCGATGATAGAAACGACTTCCTCTTCTTCCATGTCGGAAAGATTTATAATATCTTCTACGGAATTATAGCCGTTGCAATAAAATAAAACCTTCCAAACCATCTCGGCACTTTCTGGACCAATCTCGATCATATCAAGATGGTGCAGGAAGCGAATCCCGCCGTCATAAGAAACTGCCGGCACAACTAATATAGGGCAAAAATCTCGTTTCATACACAACACCTTCTTTCTCTTAAATTACGAGGATCTACCTATATCTATATTATAATAAATAATTGCCAAATAGTCAAAACAATGGCCCGGTATAACCGGGCCATCCACGAGTTTTTGGAGGTATGTCAGGAGCTCTTCTTGCCGCCGTTGCATGACGGTACACCACCGGGGGTGGAACCGCAGCCGCCAGCACAAGACTGGCCCTTACCATCTCCATAAGATGAACGAGAAACACTTGCGTCGTAGTGGACGCGCTTTGCCAAAATCTTCTGCATAGATGTTTCCTCCTTGGGGGAATGTTCAACAAGCACGAGGACATGTTGTCCCCGATATTATAACACATTCTTGGATAAAAACAAAAAATCGCCACATTTGACGATTTGGCGTGACGCCGCTACGCAGTTCTGGGCGCCCGAGTTCGCTTGCTTCACTTGGTGCCCGCGACTGGAGTTGAACCAGCACGCCCGTGAGGGCACTAGCACCTGAAGCTAGCGCGTCTGCCAATTCCGCCACGCGGGCAATAAATAGATTATAACACAGTGCAAACACCTTAGAATATGTTATAATAATGGCATGAAACAGTATTTCACTGATGGTTCTGCCTCCCCGAATCCCGGCCCGGGCGGCTATGCAGTGATTGATCTTGAGGCCAAAGCGCCGGTCGCTCTTGGCAAGGAAGCAAACTCGACTAATATTCGCATGGAAGCGATGGCGCTCATTGCCGCCTACAAGATTGCGAAGCCGGGCGACAAGATCATGACTGATTCTGAGTTCTGGGTTAATGTCGTCACAAAATGGGCGGCAGGCTGGAAAGCTAATGGCTGGACCAAGAAATCTGGCCCAATCAAGAATTTGGAATTAGTTCAGGAACTATATGAGCTTTACCTCAAGAATCCAGATGTAATATTAGAGTGGACTCGCGGCCATGTTGGTACGGAAGGCAACGAACTCGCGGACGAGTGGGCGAATAAAGCGCGCGCAGGCGCAACAATCTAAGGAGAAGCTATGAAAAAGACAATTATCAAAATGAAACTCAATAGTCGCTCCGATTTCGTCGAGGCCCTCTCTGAAATCGATTTCAAATTTTCCGCGCCGTACTGGCAGCATGACCGCGTGTTTGTGCCAAAGCACTTTGCCCGCGACAAAGCCATGCCTCGCCTCGACCTTCGCACCATCGTGAAGGATCCAGAAAAGAAGGCGACTTACGCGCTCGTTATGCGCCGTCACTTCGAGGATGAAAAATTCGATCTCGTCAATGCGACTGTCGTTGAAGATTATTCCGAGATGGCGCACATTCTTTTCCAGCTCGGCTACGAGCTTCGTTATGAAGTCAGCCGCCGCCGCGAAGAGCTCCGCATGGGCGATTCCGTGAATATATATATTGATAAAATCGATGGCCTCCCAGGCTATTACGCCCGCATCGAGTCCGACCTTGCCGAAGGTGACGACCCGCAATCCGCTTACAAAGACATTCTTGAGACCTTCAAGGTTCTCCGCGTAAATAGCCGCCCAGTCAATGACACTTACGGCGAAATTCTGGAATCTTCCCAGAACGATCCGATGGATAAAATCAGCTAACAAAAATACCGCTCCTAACGGGGCGGTATTTTTTACTAACTATTTCTTAGCAGCTGGTTTCTTAGCTGGAGCAGCCTTCTTTGCGGCTGGCTTCTTAGCAGCAGCTGGTTTCTTAGCTGCGGTAGCCTTTGCTGCTGGTTTAGCGGCGGCCTTTGGAGCAGCGGCTTTCTTAGCTGGAGCGACCTTGACGCCCTTTGCCTTTGCGAAATCTGCGAGCTTTGCTTTGCGGCGGCTAGCAGTGTTCTTCTTCATGAGACCTTTTTTGACGGCCTTGTCGTACTCGGACTGAACCTTTGCCATCTTCTCAGCGGTTGGCTTGCTGCGGAATTCCTTGAGGGCAGCACGGATGGTTTTCTTAATCTCTTGATTGTTTTCGCGGCGCTTAACAGATTGGCGCGCAGCTTTCTTTGCGGATTTAATAATCGGCATCTAAATACTTTTCCTTAATATTATTATTACAATTCCCATTATTATATTCTATTTTCTAGCAAAAGTAAAGAGTTTACCTCTTGCCAAATCAAACAACTTATGCTAAACTTAATATGTTATTGGTCAAAATAAACAGAGAAAAATAAAAATATGCCAGAAAAAGAAGCTCAAGATAAGAGCGCCGGCATCGCCTCACAGGTAGCCGAGCGCATCCAAGGAAGCGACAACGTTCTTGTCGCATTATCGAAAAACCCAAGCGTAGACGATTTGTCTGCTGCACTTGGCTTAACTTTTATACTCGACAAAATGGGGAAGCATGCAACGGCAATTTTCTCTGGTGCCGTTCCAAACGCCATTGAATTTCTTGAGCCGGAAAAGACTTTTGAGGCCAATACGAACAGTCTTCGCGATTTCATAATCGCACTTGATAAAGAAAAAGCAGATCACCTCCGCTATAAGATCGAGGGCGACTATGTCAAAGTCTTTATCACGCCATACAAGACCACCCTGTCCGAAAAAGACCTCGAATTCAGTCACGGTGACTTTAATGTCGATCTCGTCGTTGCGTTGAATGTTGCGTCTGAAGCGGATCTCGACTCCGCATTGTCCGAATATGGTCGCATCAAACACGATGCGAGCTCGATTAATATTACGGCAGGTTCGCCAGGGAAGTTCGGCGACCTCGAATGGGGCGACCCAGCTGCTTCGTCCGTGTCGGAAATGATCGCTCATTTGTCGAAGCTTCTCGGTAAAGAGACTAGCGGCGAAATCGTTGAAAAGTCTACGGCGACCGCTCTTCTCGCGGGTATTGTCGCGGCCACTAAGCGCTTCTCGAATGATCGCACGTCGGCAGAAACTATGTCCGTGGCATCCGACCTCATGAGCGCCGGTGCCGATCAGCAGCTTATTTCGTCTAGCATTCCAACCGATGTTTTGAGCCAAAAGACCGTCGACGTCAACTCGGAAGTCGAAGCCGTCGAAGCGGAAGCCGCCGAAGCACCAGCCGAAACGCCTGAAGTTATTGAAGAGCCAAAAGACGAAACCGAAATTGTTATTAATCGCGAACCAGAAACCGAAGAACCCGAGGCGACCCCAGCTGAACCAATCGCAGAAGCGCCAGTCGAACCAGCTCCGGAGGCAGTCGCCGCACCAGAGGCTCCAGCAGAGGAACCGCTGCCGCAAATTATTCCGCAAAGACCTGAGGAGCCGATTTCTGAGCCAAAACCGGAAGAAGCTTCTCCTGTCGCACCAACTATAGAGGCCCATATCCCGACTCCCGTCGGGGAAGTGGACTATTCCGCTGAGATGGCTGCCGAGCTTGAAAAAGCCGAAGCTGCCCCGGCTGCCGCTCCGGCCCCAGATCAATACCCGGCTGCGACCGAGTTGCCATCAGTAGAAATTCCTGTTGCGCCAACCCCAGAGTCTCAAGCGCCGGTCGATGCAGTGCCGGTAGTCGCCGCTCCAGTGGTAAACGAGGCAATCAGCACGCCGACCGCGCCACCTACTAACGTCGCTCCGTTCCAACCGCCAGTCGCCGATCCTACGGTTCCGCCAGTCGATAACGCGCAAGCTGAATATGTCGCGCCACCATTCCCAATGCCGGGCGATGGGAGCATTTTGCCACCTCCGCCAGCACCGTTTACGATGGACGATATGCCGCCAACTGCCGCTCCGGCCGCAGTTGAGCCATTGCCTTCAATGCAATCTGCCGCTCAGCCAGAACCAATAATGCCGGCGCCAGTCGTACCAACGCCTGCGCCTGCGCCAGCTCCGGCCCCAGCACCTTCTGCTGATTTACTGCCAGGCGAAATTCCGTCCACTCCGATTCAGCCAGCCACTCCGCCAGACTACAGCTCGGTAATTGGCCCGACCGCCTCGAGCCCTAGCGTGAACGGCGTGAACCCAGTCATGCAGGATCAGATCTATAACGATCCAAGCGCATTCAAGATTCCAGGAATGTAACAAAAAGCGGCCCCAAAAGGGTCGTTTTTTTATATTAATCTGGTCGGGGCGACCCGATTCGAACGGGCGACCTCGCAGTCCCGAACCGCGCGCGCTACCAGCTGCGCCACGCCCCGACTAGAGTAGATTATAGCATAAAAAAGAAGGCCGAAGCCTATCTTATTATTATAGCACACATCGCATTTTCTGTCAAGCGGCTTCCATTTTTGTCGCATTTATGATACAATAATCGAAGTCCGGGGTTTGGCGCAGTTGGTAGCGCGCGCGCTTTGGGAGCGTGAGGTCATCAGTTCGAGTCTGATAACCCCGACCAATTTAGTTATTTCACGAAAAAGCTCGAGCGATTCGCCCGAGCTTTTTTGTTTCAATCCCAGCTACTTCTAATTTCGGCAATTTGTTCATCAGTCAGGCCTAATCTTCTGCGCATCGAAGCCCGTATAAATGACTTCGGGAAGCGCAGAGGATACTTCCATTTCGTGAATACCTCGACAATTTCCTCTGGCGTCAACTTGGCCCAGCAATATGCCACAATGTGGTATATTTTTCCTTCCGGGTCGACAGCTAAATGCATCCGATAATGTTCGCCTTCGACGACCTCTTCCTTGCGGCCGGGGAGCAAGTGCTCTTCGCGGCCAGCCTTCAAGCTTTTCTCGTAATAGTCTTCGCGGTGGCAACGCGTGCCGTTCGGATAACCCAAAAGATACATCAAGAAGCCGTCCGGATGCGTTGGTAATATCATCTCCTGAATTTTTAACGCATCGCCAGTATTCAATAGTATAAATGCATCACCGGGCTCGACGCCATCCGTGCGCCAGACTTCCTTGCCGCGTGAATATAAGTAAAGCATTTTCGCTTCAGCATCATATCGGAAGTCGATTGATGTAGACCCCCTTACTCGTTTTTTGTCGGTCGATTGAATGCCAATATATATTTTGTAATTTGCCATAGAAATCCCTCCCTTCCTATTGGTAGCTGAGATTTGTTAAAGATCAATGTGCCTCTATTATACCGCAGCCTCGAAAAATCAAACAAAAGCCTCAATTTCTGATATAAATAGTTTAACGAATGAGCACGCAAAATCAGAAAACACTTGCTGTGTACGAGAAGGCCGCCAAAGAGTATTTAAAAGGCGCTAAAGTTTTCGGCGCAGACGAAGCGAAATGGACGCGAAGCTTTATCTCCGACTTTTTGAGCCGAGTCCCGAAGGGTAGCAGAGTGCTCGAAGTCGGCGCAGCGAACGGCGACAACGCCAAGTATATTCATGAGTTAGGCTACGAAGTTACCGCAAGCGACGTCTCCGGCGACTTCCTTTCCGCAATCGAAGAAAATGGCTTCGAGCCAGTTAAGTTCGACCTCCTTCTTGACGACTTTCCAGACAAGTTTCGCGCAATCTTCTGTTGGAAAGTATTTGTCCATTTTACGAAAAATGATACGCTGAAAGCACTCGAAAAGAGCTATGACGCACTTGAGAATGGAGGCGTATTTGCATTCTGTATTATAGATAAGTCTTGCAAAAATGCCGATTCTGAATGGGCAGATTTTCCAGGAGTTTTTCATATTGGCGCCGACCGTTATTTCCAATATTATTCGAAAGACGAGATGAATGCTATTATTGAGAAAACTAAGTTCGCTATTACGAGTTGCCGTAGCCATACCTTAGGTAATGGCGTCACTTGGCTAGCATATATTTTGGAGAAAAAATGAAAATGAAAATCAATTCCAAATTACAGCAGTATATAGAGCAGGGCATTTTCCCGATTTATAGCAAAAACGAAATCGGCCACGGTATTGACCATATTAAGTCCGTCATCGACCGAAGCTTTGAACTGGTAGAGGATAATGGGCTAGACGTAAACCCTGACATTGTCTACGTCGTTGCCGCTTTTCATGACCTTGGCCACCATATCGATCCAAGAAGACACGAAATTATCTCTGCGGAGATGATGATGGCGGACAAGACGCTCCCGACTTTCTTTTCCGCTGATGAGCTAAAGACGATTAAGGAGGCTATCGAAGACCATCGCGCCACGAGTGATAGCGAAAAACCACGCAGCATCTACGGCGAAATCGTCTCATCCGCCGACCGCAACACTACGGTCGGAGCCTGCCTCCGTCGTTCTTATACCTACGGCAAACGCCTCAAGCCGGACGCAACCGACGAGGAGCTATTCGAGCGCGCCCACTATCATCTATCGAAAAAATTCGGCCCCGACGGCTATGCAAAATTCTATTTCAAAGACAAAAAATACGAGCAATTCCTAAAAGAAATCCGCGCGCTTCTAAAAGACAAAGACTTATTCATCAAGACCCAACGCGAATACATAAGTCAACTCAAAAAAGAGCATAAGATTTAGCTTCTGGCGGTAGTCAGCTACTCTATAAAAGTGCTATAATAATAGATACTGTTTTAGATAGGAGACCATCGTGCCAGAATACAAGAACAACGCCGGCCAAGGCCGTCGTCCACAAAAACCAAACAAAGCTTTTAATTTTATTCGCCTAGCATTATTCTGGGGCTTGTTAGTCCTAATGGGTGCTGCAATCTTTTCGTCGTTAAGCGGCGAGAACAAAACCGTCGAAGAGCGCAGCCTCACGGATGTTTTGACTTATGCCAAAGAAGAGAAGCTTGAAAAAATTGAGCTTCATGGCAACGAGCTTCGCATCACCGCGAAGGACGGCACTGACCTTCCTAAGAATATGATTTCCCGCAAGGATGCATCTGGCACGCTCCAAGAGCAGGGATTCGAGACCGTTATCGAAGAGGGCAAAGTTGCCATTGAGATTAAAGACGAAGCCGACATCTTTGGCATTATTGTCGACGTCGCGCTTATTGCGATCCCAACTCTTCTCGTCATCGGCTTCCTAGTCTACATGATTCGCCAGGCGCAGAGCATGAACAACCAAAACATGGGCTTCGGCAAAGCAAAAGCACGCCTTTATGGCAACGAAAAGAAAAAGGTTTTGTTCTCCGATGTAGCCGGTAACGAAAATGCCAAGCAGGATCTTTCCGAAATCGTCGACTTCTTGAAGAATCCAAAAAAATACGAAAAGCTCGGCGCAAAGATTCCGCGTGGCGTCTTGCTCGCCGGCGATCCAGGTACTGGTAAAACTCTCATGGCTCGCGCCGTCGCAGGCGAGGCCGGTGTCCCATTCTTCTCGATTTCTGGTTCCGAATTTGCTGAAATGTTCGTTGGTGTCGGCGCATCTCGCGTCCGCGACCTCTTCGCGAAGGCTAAGAAAAATGCCCCAAGCATCATCTTCATCGATGAGATTGATGCTGTCGCTCACAAGCGCGACGCTCGTGGTGGTGCTGGACGCGAAGATGAGCAGACCTTGAACCAGATTCTCGTCGAGATGGATGGCTTTGATAATGAAACCGGCGTCATCGTCATCGCCGCAACCAACCGTGTCGATATGCTCGACAAGGCACTCCTTCGCCCAGGCCGTTTCGACCGCCACGTCAACGTCACGCTCCCAGAGCGCAAAGACCGCGTCGAAATTCTCAAGGTCCATTTCAAAAACAAACCAGTCGACGATTCTGTCGATCTCGATGCGCTTGCGGGCAAGACTGCTGGTAGCTCTGGCGCCGACCTCGCAAATATCGCGAACGAAGCCGCCATTGGTGCTGCTCGCGCGAATCGCAAGACCATCACGAACGCTGATGTGACCGAAGCATTCGAACGCGTCGCGATTGGCCCAGAACGCAAGTCGAAAGTCATGAACGAACAAGAACGCAAAATCACCGCTTACCACGAAGCCGGTCACGCGATTGTCGGTCATGTCCTTCCGGATTCTGATCCAGTTCACAAAGTTACGATTATTCCACGTGGTCGCACCGGTGGCGTCACTTGGTTCTTGCCTCCAGAAGATCGCAGCTACAAGAGCATTTATGAACTCAAAGATGTCCTTGCTCGTGCGATGGGCGGCCGCGTTGCCGAACGCCTCATTCTTGGCGCTGATGGCATTACGACCGGCGCCAGCTCTGATCTCCAGCATGTTGCCGAGCTCGCTCGCGAAATGGTTTCGCAAGAGGGCATGGGTAGCAAGCTCCGCGACCAGGTCTTCAATACTGATGAGGTAAACTTTTTTGGCGATCGTGCGAAGAACTATTCCGAGAAGACCGCTGAGCTCATCGACGCCGAAATTGAAGCCCTCACAAAAGAGGCGAATGTTCGCGCCGAAGCAGTTCTAAAAGCTAACAAAAAGTACCTCGACGACCTAGCTAATGCCTTGCTCGAAAAAGAAACTCTTGAAGAAAAAGAAGTGGCTGCCATCCTCAAGGGCACGAGCATGCCAGCCGCCGCAAAACTACATAATTAATTGTTATACTAAGGATATATGAAACGCAAAAACCATTTCCGCTCGGTCGTATCGCTCGCGAACACCAAACTTTCGGTGCGTACCGCCGCGATTGTGATTGCTAGCTCGACTTTGGTTTCCGCGCTCCTCGGCATCTTCCGCGACCGCTGGCTAAACTCGATGTATTACGACACTTATCCGGCCGGTCTCGACGCCTACACGGCCGCCTTCACGGTCCCTGACTTCCTTTTCTTCATCATTACATCTGGCGCACTCGCTGTGACTTTCGTTCCGGTCTTCAACCAGCGCCTCGTTAACGGCAACAAGAAATCCGCCTGGGAACTTAGCAAGAGTACGCTCAATTTTCTCGCGCTCCTCAGCTTCGTCGCATCTATCCTCATCATGATTTTCGCTGACCCGCTCGTTCGCTACGTCGTCGCGCCGGGCCTTAACGAATCCGCCATGTCGCTCGCGATTAACATGATGCGCGTGATTGCGATTAACCCATTCCTGTTCTCGATTTCGACCGTGCTTTCGAGCATGCAGCAAGCTGTCGGCCGCTTCATTTTCTATTCACTCGCGCCGGCACTTTATAACGTCGGCATCATCGTTGGCATTCTTGTTTTCACGAACGGCATCAATATTTTCGGCATCCAACTCTTCGAAGGCGGCATCATGGGCGTCGCCCTCGGCGTCGTCTTTGGTGCATTGCTCCAGCTCGCAGTTAGTATTATTGGCCTCGTTGGTCTTGGGTTCGACTATAACTTCAAGATTACTTGGAAAAACCAAGGCTTCCGCAAAGTCTTGAAGCTTCTCCCATCTCGCTCGGCAGACCAGGGCATTGATTACGTTATGAGCATCATTAATACAAACCTCGCCTCCCGCATGGGCGAGCAGTCCATCCGTGCCTATCAGCAGGCATCGTCACTTCATTCCATGCCAGTAAACCTCGTCGGCGTCGCGATTTCGACGGCGTTCTTCCCGCGCCTTAGCGAAGAGGCAGGCCTCGGCGACGAGAGTGCCTTCCGCAAAACCTATCGCTCCGCGCTCAATACCATTATTCTCATTTCTATGCCAATTGCAATTATCACATTCTATGCGCGCGGCTACGTCGTGAACTTTATTAAGAACGGTGGCGATCCGAAAATCGCAAGCGTACTCGGTGCCTTCGTCATCGCTATTATTACGCAGTCAATGTACCACATTGTTGCGCGTGGCTTTTATGCAAAACAAAACGCAAAGACGCCGCTTATTATCTCCGTTGCAGCTTTCGTAGTTCAAATCGTTGCCGCGATTTTGCTCAGCTCTTCTGGTTTCGGCCCAGAAGGCCTGGCTTACGCCACCTCGATATCTGCCGTTTTTGAAGTCGGCATGCTGCTTATCATTCAGAACAAAAAAGGCAATAGGCTTATTGATCGCGAGTTCTGGAAAACTCTTATTAGAATCGGGGTTGCTGCCACTATTGCGGGTGTAGTATCGTGGGTTATGACCAAGATTCTTCCGCTTCGTGAGACCGATAACTCCTTCTTCGCGACCTTCCCGAAGTTCTGCGTCATCACCTTCGTTAGTATGCTTGCATATATTATTTCTTGTTCGCTCTTGCGCATCGAGGAGATTAAGCCATTTACGGCTCGCGTCAAAAAGATTCTCTTTAGAAACGTCAGCGACGCTCCGAAAAACTAGGCCTTATGTAAGTGCTTCTTGGCAGCGTCAGTCACGACGCGGCCTTTTGGCGTGCGCTGAATCATGCCGAGCTGCATGAGGTATGGTTCGTAATAATCTTCAATCGTTGAGGCTTCGTCGCCGGTTAGGGCGGCAATAGTGTTAAGGCCAACTGGTCTGTCGCCATAACGGTCAATCATGAGTGAGAGCATATTGCGGTCCGCCGGATCGAGGCCGAGCTCATCGATTTCTAGAAGCTTCAATGCGGATTCAGTGATTGGTTCGTCAATAATTCCATCGCCATTCACATCGGCATAGTCGCGAACGCGTTTCAAGAGTCTATTTGCGATGCGTGGCGTGAGGCGCGAACGAGTTGCAAGCAACTGCGCAGCCTCCGGCTTAATCGTTGTGTTAAGCAGTTTCGCAGAGCGCTCAATGATTCTTTTTATATCATCGGGCGTATAATATTCGAGACGATACTGATGGCCGAAACGATCGCGAAGCGGCCCTGCAATATTGCCGGTTTGCGTAGTGGCACCAATCAAAGTAAAGTGCGGCAAATCAAGGCGCACGCTTCGGCCGGCCGTGCCTTTGCCAATTACGATATCGAGCTTATAGTCTTCCATTGCCGAGTAGAGTATTTCCTCTACGGCGCGGCGCAGGCGATGGATCTCATCGATAAATAAAATATCACCATCTGCAAGATTTGTGAGAATACTAGCGAGGTCGCCCGGCTTTTCAATTGACGGGGCAGAGGTCGAACGGAAATTGGCGCCCATCTCGTGCGCGATCACGCCGGCCATTGTTGTCTTGCCGAGCCCCGGAGGGCCATAAAGCAAAACGTGGTCAAGCACATCGCCACGCTTCTTCGCGGCATCAATCGCGAGCTGTAGATTCGTCTTCAAATGTTTCTGGCCGATGTATTCATCAAAAGTATTCGGGCGCAGGGTAAACTCGACGACGCTTTCTTCGTTGTCGTCTTCGTGTAGGCTAGTATCAATAACTCTCTCAATTGCCATAGCTCTATTATACCATCTGATAAAAAGCTGTTAAAATAGATAGAAACAGGAGGTTTTATGGCAGAAATTAAAGGCACAAAAACAGAGCAAAACCTAAATGCCGCATTCGCGGGCGAATCGCAGGCCCGTGTAAAATATCAATTCTATGCAAGCAAGGCCAAGAAGGAAGGCTATGAGCAGATTTCTGCTATCTTCCAGGAAACTAGCGACAA
>CAMZEA010000020.1 GCA_947305655.1 uncultured Candidatus Saccharibacteria bacterium
TGGATAAAATCGTGATGAGAACTATTGTCGCGCACCCCGGAAGCAGAGATTGGCTTGACAACTTTTCTCTTGGTGTTATTCTTCTTGACTTGATGCGACATAATATTTTATATATTAGCATATTTTGCCGCGTTGTCAAATTAGTCATGCCAGACGCGTGGTAAGAAAATGTGAACCGTGAAGATATCGTTATAATAATCGTTTACGTCGGCTGAGAATTCAACCAGACCTTTTGTACCAGAAATTGAATAGCCGCCATGGATTCCAACTTCCAGGCGGTTAAAACTGCGGTAGCTAGGCAAGCCGATGCCGTAAAACTTGGCGATCGTATTCTCGACATAATGCGCGTCTAGGCTTAACGTCGTGAATCGTAGCTCCTGCATTTCTAATTCTATTATATGCCTTTTTCTAAAATCTTATCTGATTTTTACTAGTCGATGCGCATCATTGATGATATACTAAACACATGGTGCGTTGGCGGAGCAGTTACGCAGAGGTCTGCAAAACCTCGTAGACCAGTGCAACTCTGGTACGCACCTCCATATAGATTATTTAGGTTTCTCTAGGGGCGAGTGGCGGAATTGGTATACGCGGCAGACTTAAAATCTGCTTCCTTTACCGGATTATGGGTTCGAGTCCCATCTCGCCCACCAGCTTTTGGTTTCCCGGAAGGGATTATTTTTTTGCCCAAAAAGCGGCGTGATAGAATAGATACATAATACAGGAGGTCACTTGGACAACATCGATGCAGCGCCGCGTCATGAAGCGGGAAAACCGGACTACGTCAAAAAGATTGAGTCTTTTGATATGCAGAATTTGACCCCTGAAGATATCGAATTTATGATGGGGACCATCCAGGATTATTTTAAGAAAAAGTTTCCAGTGAGGTCTGAGCTCGTCGATGGTCTTTCGGAGCGAATCGTTGTTCTGGATGCCGAAGAGTACAACAAGGCTCGTTCCGAGATGGGCGACAGAACAGATATTGATCTCGAAGAAATGGGTGGTTTTTATGATGCGGAAACTAATACCAGCTATATCGATATCTCGAAGCATGAAACTCCGGGCAATTTATTCGTCACGATGTTTCATGAGGGTTTGCATGCCGTCAGCATCGGTGCGGGTGCAGGGCTTAGGGGCTCGTTCTCATATCCGGAATGGGTTGACGAACACGAAGATATTCGCTCCCAAATCGATACGGGCGTGCGGACCTTAGTCGAGGGCACGACGCAGCTCATCACGCTCTCTTGCGTTATTGACGATATGGGGTTTAGCGATAGTCAAGAAATGTACAGTTACGGCGGCGAATGTGCCCTCATGGACACGGTTTGGGCGCCATTCCCGAAGGAAGACCGCCTCCGCCTCTATTTTGAAACGCCAGTCGAAGACCTCAGGATTCACATTGAAAAAACCTTCGAGCCAGAGGAGACCAGGGGAAAAATCGGTCCAGAGTATTCTAACGCAATGTATTCTAGGTGTCTCGCCGACCTCGGCGTAGCGACCATGAAGCTCTATGAGGCCGTCGAAGATGGCGGCGATTCGGCCGAAGTGCTCGCTGATGCTCGTCATGCCGTCGGCCTGTATCTCGTTCGTGATCGCGACAATAAAAAAGAGACTTTTGACGCCGACGAAATGGAAGAGCTCGCCGATTACCTTGAGCCATATATTATAAGCGGAGAATAAATATACTCAGGCATTCCCGCCTGAGCATAGGAGGATTTAGTTAATAGAAAGGTGCGGACGCCTCCGGCAATTTGAAAATGAAAACCATTTTCAAATTCTAGATATGGTGCTAGACTAAGGGCATGACATATAATACCCGCCAAAAAGCAACAATCCAAAAAATCATTGCCGACCAGAGTCGCGAATTTTCAGTGAAAGACATCTACAACGAGCTTGTTCGTCTCGGCGAAGACGTGGGGCTAACCACCATCTACCGCGTTACTGACGAGATGATCGAGGCAGGGTATCTTCGCAAGAATATCTCGGCGGATGGAACGGTTCGCTTTCAATATCTCGAAGATTGCGGCAAAATTGGCCACTGCTACCTCAAGTGTGAGGATTGTGGTCGCCTAGAACATATGGATTGTCGTCTCGTGAAGCAACTTGTGGAACACGTCGAAGACGAGCACGGCTTCCAGGCGGATGAGAAAAATATTATTATCAACGGGACCTGCAAGCACTGCGCGCGTTGAAAGGAGGCAAAAATGAAACAACTTATCAAAAATATCGTCATGCTAGTCATCTCGGCTATCGGGATTATCGCATTTTTTATCCTATGGCCGAAGTTCAATCCTTCTGCGGCGAAGATTATTTCGACTAATTTCGTCGGCTACGACTTCGCGCGCGCCGTGACTGGCGACGCCGAACGCGTGAAGATGTTGATTAAGCCCGGCACCGAGCTCCATAGCTATGAACCGAGTCCGCAGGATATCGTTGCGATTCAGGATGCCGAACTCTTCATCTATAACGGCGGCGAATCCGACGAGTGGGTTGAGAGAGTTTTGAAGGATAACAATATCCCAGAGAGTAAGACCCTTCGCCTTATGGATTATGTTGATTTGAAGGCCGAGGAGGCCAAAGAGGGCATGGAGGCCGAGGAAGAAGGCGAGGAAGAAGAATATGACGAACATGTCTGGACTAGCCCAAAGAATGCCATGAAGCTTATTGATGCGATTTGCGACAAGCTCGCCGCAATTCATGCAGACGAATCGGAAAAATTCCATGAGAATGCCCATAACTATAACGAGCGCCTCAAGGATATTGACGAGAACTTCCGCTCCGTCGTCGAGGCGGCTCCGCGTAAGGAGTTGATCTTCGGTGACCGCTTCCCATTCCGCTACTTTGTCGATGAATATGGCCTTGACTACTATGCGGCCTTCCCGGGCTGCTCTGACCAGACGGAGGCGAGTAGTAGCACGGTCGCTTTCCTCGTCGACAAGGTCAAATCTACCGGCGCCAAGGCAGTTTTCAAGATTGAATTAACTAACGGGCAACTCGCGAAAACCATCGCCGATGAATCTGACGCGAAGGTCTACGAGCTAAATGCCGCCCATAACATTTCCGAGGAAGAATATACTAGTGGTCGTACCTACGCAGACATTATGGAGAAAAATGTCGATACGTTGAAGGAGGCGCTCTACTGATGGCGCTCCTGACGCTGAAAAAACTCTGCCTCAAATACGGCGAGCAGATTATCGTTAGCGATGCGAGCTTTTCGCTCGAGGACGGGGATTTTGCCTGTGTCGTCGGGACGAATGGTTCCGGCAAGTCTACTCTGGTAAAAGCAATTCTAGGCCTCATTAAGCCGGCGAGCGGGGAAGTTATCTATGGCGACGGCCTCGCTCGGACCCAGATTGGCTATCTCCCGCAGGAGACGCGCGTCGACGGCAATTTCCCGGCGACCGCCGAAGAGATTGTCCTTTCTGGCTGCCTCGGCCACATGAGTATCAAGCCATTTTATTGCCATCACGAGAAAAAACACGCGCTCGAATGCCTTAGTGCGCTCGGTATCGGCAAGCTCGCGAAGAAGAGTTTTTCGGATTTATCCGGTGGCCAAAAGCAAAAAGTCCTGCTCGCCCGTTCGCTTGCCGCGACGAAGAAGCTCCTCATTCTCGATGAGCCGTCCAATAATCTTGACTACAAGTCGCGCAAAGATTTCTACTCGACGCTAAAGAAGCTTAACGAAAATCGCAAACTCACAATTATTATGATTACGCACGATCTCGACGCGGATGACCTTATTGGCAATAAAGTTATCGCGATTAAAGAGGGCAAAGTCAGCGTCGCGGATACCGCAAAATACCTGGAGGCCTACAAATGATCTTCGAAATGTTCCAATACGCCTTCATGCAGCGCGCCCTCGTCGTTGGGCTCTGCATCGCAATCTGCGCCGCGCTCGTTGGCGTCTCATTAGTCCTTCGCAAAAACTCGATGATTGGTGACGGTCTCAGCCATACGGCCTTCTCGGCCTTTGCGCTTGCGACCGTACTCGGCTTTACGCCTATCTATTTTGCGATTCCGGTCGTCATTGCCGCCTCGTTCTTCGTCCTGCGCCTTAGTCGTAGCCGCAAGATTCATGGCGATGCTGCCATTGCGGCGCTCTCGGCCTCGAGCCTCGCGATTGGCACTTTCGCGATTTCTGTTTCAAAGGGAGTCAACATCGATCTAAATAGCTATCTTTTCGGTAGTATTCTATCTGTCAGCTGGCTAGACGTGATCCTTAGTCTCGTCCTCGCGGCTATCGTCATCGGGCTCTATTTCCTGTCGTATCATCGCATTTTTGCAATTACATTTGACGAAGATTTCGCGAAGTCTGTCGGCGTTAAAACCGGTTTTTATGATGCGATATTTGCCGCAATCTGCTCGGTTGTAGTCGTGCTCGGCATGCGCCTGCTCGGCTCGCTGCTCATCTCGAGCCTCATCATTTTCCCAACGCTCTCCGCGATGAACTACAGCAAATCATTTAGGGGCGTCGTCGCCTATGCGGTCATAGTCTCAATCCTCGCATTCCTTGTCGGCCTCGCTGCGTCCTACGTCTTCGCGACTCCAACCGGCGCAACGGTTGTTATTGCGAACTTGCTGCTTTTTGTAATTTCGTTTGTGCTCAAAAAAATCCGAAAAGACTAGCAATCTAGCACTGGCTGTGTTATAATCTAATGCAGTTGCGGGTTTAGCTCAGTTGTTTAGAGCGCTTCCTTGCCAAGGAAGAGGTCGAGAGTTAGAGTCTCTTAACCCGCACCATTTTTTATGCCCCGAACAGGGGCGATTTTTGTGCCCGCGCATTGACGAATTGCGCCCGTTATGATATAATATGGCTCAGTTTTAGGGAAATGTATATTTACAAGAAAGAGGTGATTTTTAAATGTCATTATTTAAGAAGAATACGGCGAAGCAGGAACTGCTTGATAGCAAGGCGAGCTTAGAAAAAGCTGCAACAGAGCTTGAAGCGCAAGAAGCTAACTACAAAGCGGTTCGAGAAAAACATCTGAAAGAAATCAATGCTTTCAAAGAAAGCCTCGATAAGGAAAAAGACGATTTTATGGCGGACTGCTATCTCGACAAGTCGCGAGATTTGGCTATGAACCAAGTTATTGCAAAGTTTCACTTTCCTCCGGAAAGCGAGAGCAACTATCTGTATTTGTTCCCATTCCAGACCCTTTCTTCGGGATCGAAAACGGAAGGAACACCCGCGAAGTATTGCCAGCCGCATTCTCGCCATGAGATTACGCTCAATTGCCAGAATCTGGCTATCCTTGAGAGGATGGAGGCATCGCTCTCGATTAATAACGGGACAATAATAAAATTCCCCGGGATTTGCGCGAGTAGGGGCATTGCTGCTGGATGGATTCAGGGGCTACTGTATGCCATCACTTTCTTTTACGCGAAAAGCGACCATACTGACGATTACTGCGTAGAGGAGTCAATAACGCGCGCAAAAAATCTCATCGAGTTGCATCCGGAGTTCGCTAAGGATGGCTACGAGAATTCATTAATTGAATTTTTGTATTGCTACGACGAAGAAGAAACCTAAAACTACTGCCGGCCTCTGAAAAGGAGGTCGGTTTTTAATGCTTACGCTTTGACAAACGGCAAAAATATTGTATAATCTAGGCAGTTTAGGACGTACATTTACAACAAGAAAGAAGGTGACCAAATTTGGACGAGAAAAAAATCGAAAAAATCAACGCGCAAATTGTCGAGAAGAAGGCACAAATTGCCGAGCAAGATTCGATGATTAAAGAGGCCGATAAGCTCAAAGCGGGCTGCGAGAAAAGAAAGAGCTCTTTGAAGGGCGAACTCGCCGCCTTGGAGAGCGAAATTGCGGGCGACAAGGAAAAATTTGCGACCGAAATGTATAGTAATTTTCATACATTTTTGAGAGACATTCACTCAGGAAAAACCGCTATTCCGGATAGTCTTACCCGCGTTTTTATCAAGAGGAAAAAGTTCGAACGGACCTATTATTGTCCGATTATCAACCTTAGCCGCATGTATAACATTGTCAAAAACAATGCCGGCTGGAACGAGGACGGCGAATGCTACATTTCCGTCAGTACTGGCAGCAATGCGCAGGCGCAGCTTGAGGCTTCCTTTGAAAGCGCGGGTATTACCGTAATTACAATTGAGGCTCCGGAAACCGGGCACAAGTATGTTTCGCCTAAAGATCAGAACCGATACTTATATGCTTATTTGTATTTTATTAATCTCGGTTATAGCGATAGCGAAGCGCTAGCAGAAGCCATAAAATTCATAAGTAGTTTGCCTCAGGAAGCAGATATGTCGACGGCTCTTTTCGAGGCCCAACGGAAACAAAACCATGCGAAAGAAGGTGATTGATTTGGCTAAAAAGCAAACCACAACTAAGAAGACTGCCGTAAAGCAGCCCGGAGAGTCTCCAAAAGAATTCAAAAAGAAGATTTCAGGCGAAAAGGCGAAGCTCGCTGCTCAGCAAAAAGAGCTGAAGGCGCAGGAAGAGAATATCCGAAAACTCGAGAGACAACGCGAGTTGGATATTCGGAAGTTCAGCACGGAACTTTTCAATGATACGCAGACGCTCCTGAGAAAGCTTCGTGATAAAGACCCTGCTTTTGCGGAGCTGCTCAACGTGGTTCTCGTTGAGCCCCTCGAAGCGGAGATCGACGATCATTGGTATACTTTCTCTAAGTATACTTACGCTTTCGTAAGCGCAAGTATTCAATGGAACGAGAGCAAGAATGCCCTGGTAAATGAGAGATATAGTTGTCCGATTATTACATTAGAGTTCCGGTGGGCTAGAGAAGAAATGAAAAAGAATCTGAATGAAGCGATTGAAGGCACCATCGCCAAGGAAAAATATTTCATTCGCGCCGCCCATCACACCGATGCAAACTATGAGTCGCTCGCAACACTCATAGCATTTTTCTATCGTCGGAAAGGCACTATCAGTGAAGCCATCGCGAAAGCTAAAAAAGAATTCGAAAAGTATCGTACTGGCAAGAGCAAGATATACGGCAACGAGCTTTACGAATACCTCTATGACATGTCCTAAAACTAAAGTGCCGGCCTCCTAACGGAGACCGGCTTTTTAATGCTTTCGGGCTAGCTAGTTGCTTGTTTCCCAGACGCAGCTGATTTCTTTTGAAACCGTGATATCGTCAGGTTTCAAGCATAAGCATAACGAAATCCCGGCGTAAAACCGGGACTATGTTTCGGGGTCAATTACAAGTAAATTTGCGAAATACTCGTTCTCTTTTCCTGCACCCCATGCCGCCACGACAATATCGAAAGCAGGGAAACCGTCATCGTCTTTGGCGATTAGCCGCTTAATGACCGAGTCCTTAACCCATTGCGGGGCAGCAATAGTGGGCACTTTATCAATCATCTTGATATGCTCTTTGTTGACATATCCGATGAAATGATGAACGGACGTAACACTAGCGAAGTCGCCGACCTTTGCAAAATCAGTATAAATACTGCCATAGAGCGAACCTTGGTGTTTTGCAATGATCGCGTCTTTAACATCGATCAGCTGCACGACGAGTGCAATTCCGCCCTTTATCTTGTCGGAGTCTTTTGCTATTTTTTCTGCTGCCTCGAGCTTCTGAAGTAACATCTCGTGGACCTCTAGTTTTCTCATAAAGTTCTCCCTCCCTCAAAAAAATATAGCGATGCTATCCTCTAATTATACAACAAATCACCGAAAAAAGCAATAGCGCCATCGTTGACCTCGGCAGAATGTGGTACAATAATAGATATGGCAACTACCATGCGTAAGCAGATCGCGCAGAACAAGCGCAATACTGTAATAACCATCCTTGTTTTCATTATTTTTATCGCCGCGATTGCCGGTATTTTCGCCTGGGTCTACCGAAGTCCGACTGTGCTCATTACGGCCGGCATTATTTCCGTTGTTTATGCACTTATTCAGTATTTCTTTGCCGATAAGCTCGCCCTCATGAGCACCGGCGCGAAGCAGACCGATCAGCACGAGAGCCCACGTCTATATAAAGCCGTCCAGCAACTCGCAGAAGAAAATAACCTCCCGATGCCGAAGGTCTATATTATGAACGATCCGGCGCCGAATGCGTTTGCGACTGGGCGCGACCCGAAGCATGCTTGCGTGGCGGCTACTACTGGCCTCGTCGAAATTATGGACGATAAAGAACTCAAGGCCGTCATGGCGCACGAAATGTCGCACGTGAAGAACTACGATATCCGCGTCAGCATGATTACTTTTGGTCTCGCCTCCGTCGTCGGTCTCATTTCCGACCTCGGTCTCCGCATGCTATTTTGGGGCCGCCGCGACGAAAAAGAAAACTCCCCAGTCGGCGTACTATTCGTTCTTGTCACTCTCGTCCTTGCGCCGATTGTTGCGACGCTTATTCAGCTTGTTGTTTCTCGCCAACGCGAATATCTCGCCGACGCCTCATCGGCTAATATGACTAGCCCGGACGATATGGCTAATGCGCTGCGCAAACTCGAAGCTCACGGCCGCCCAATGCGCCAGCAGAATGTTGCTGCCGAAGCGTTATTCATCGCCGGCCCACTCAAGAAGTCTGTTCTCAGTAAGCTCTTCTCGACTCACCCGCCACTAGAGGCACGCATAGAAAGGCTAGAAAATGCAAAATAACAAGGAAAAGAAGCCGCGAAAGACGATGAAGGAATCCTTCCTCTCTACTCGCGAAAAAATTTGGGATAAAAAACGCGCTCGTTTGAAGCTCCATCGTTCCTTTAGGCGTAGTTATCGAGAAGATTACACTCGCGGTCTCCAGGCGCCAGGCCTTGTCGCTCACGCGATGAGCACGCTGAAGATTCTTTTCAAGAACTGGAAACTATTCGGCGCACTCCTTCTCGTCATTGTCGCAATGAACGTTTTCTGCGTCGGGCTCATGAGCGAGTCGACCTATACGACTATTCAGGACACCATTGACGAAAGTAGCGAGCTCCTGAACTATGGCGAAATTGGTCGCGTGGCAAAGTCTGCGCTTCTTCTCGTTACGAACCTCACGACCGGTGGCCTTACGAGCGACATGAAAGATATTCAGCCGGCGCTGGTCTTCTTCTTTACGGCCGTGACTTTGCTCGTGACGGTTTATTTCCTACGCCATTTGCTAGCGGGGAACCACCCGCGTTTTCGCGACGGCCTCTACAATGCGCTCGCCCCGCTCATTTCCGTCATGATGGCAATCGGTTTGGTATTTATCCATTTGATACCGCTTTTCATCTTCGTGATTATTTATTCGACCGCTGTCCAGACCGAGTTCTTGACCGAACCACTATATGCGTTCTTGTTCTGGCTATTCGGATCGCTTCTCATTTTGCTCTCGGCCTATCTCTTGCCGGTTTCGGTTTTGTCGCTTATGGCCGTAACGGTACCAGGAATATATCCGATGCAGGCCGTGAACGCTGTCACGGATCTCGTCCAGGGCCGCCGCACAAAAATCATCATCCGCATGTTGTTTGGCATCTTGTTCCTTTCCGTGATTTGGGTTGTTGTAATGATGCCAGTTATTTGGCTCGACCTTGTTTTGAAGCAGAACGTCGAATGGCTTAACGGTATTGCGGTTGTACCATTCTTCTTCCAGCTCATGACGACCTTCTCCGTGATTTACGCGTCCGCCTATGTCTACCTCTTCTATAGGAGGATGCTCGATGATCCCGAATGATGTCCGTGAACGCGTTGACAAACTCCGCGCTTTAATTAATGAGTATCGCTATCATTACCATGTCCTCGACGAGTCGATTATGTCTGAGGCCGCGGCGGATAGTTTGAAGCACGAACTTGCTCAACTCGAAGAAAAATACCCGGAGCTCATCACGCCAGATTCGCCAACCCAGCGCGTTGCCGGCAAGGCTCTTGATAAGTTCAAGAAAGTCGCTCACGTCGAGCGCATGATTTCGCTTGCTGATGTTTTCTCGGAAGATGAGGTTCGCGAATGGCTCGACCGCATCGCAAAACTTGGCGCAGTAAACCCTGAATTATTTGTAGATATCAAGATGGACGGCCTCGCCATGGCGCTCATTTATGAAGACGGTTTGCTCAAGCAGGCCGTGACGCGCGGCGATGGCAAGGTTGGCGAAGATGTCACGATGAATGTTCGTACCATCGAGAACGTTCCGCTCTCAATCGACCAAAAAGAGCATACCGAAGTTCGCGGCGAAGTCGTTATTTTTAAGGCAGATTTCGAAAAACTAAACGAAGCTCAGCGCGCTGCCGGCAAACCGGAATATGCCAACCCGCGCAATCTCGCTGCTGGTTCGATTCGCCAGCTCGATCCGAAAATCGCTGCATCGCGCCCGCTCAAATTCATGGCTTACGATATGGTCTCGCCGAATCTTCCGAAGAACTCGGAAGTCTACGAGCGTCTAAAGGAACTCGGCTTCCGCATTTCCGGCCAGCAGCATATATATAACAATCTGCGCGACACGATGGACTTCATCAATAGTCTTAACGAAACCCGCCAGAATTTGCCATTCGGCACTGATGGCGCAGTCATCAAAGTAAACGACCGCAAAGTTTACCAGGCTCTCGGTATCGTTGGTAAGACGCCGCGCGCCGCAATCGCATTCAAGTATCCGGCTGAGGAAGTCGCAACGACCGTCAAAGATATCGTTATTTCGATTGGTCGCACTGGCGCCGCAACGCCAGTCGCCGTTTTTGATCCAGTCCAAGTTGCCGGCTCGACTGTTCGTCATGCCTCGCTTCATAATGCCGACGAAATTGCTCGTCTCGACATTCGCGTTGGCGACACGGTTATTATTTATAAAGCTGGCGATATTATCCCGCAAGTCAACCGCGTGTTGACTGAGCTCCGCCCGAGCGATTCTAAGCCTTTCGATTATCTTGAGGCGCTAAAAGAACAATACCCAGAACTCGAATTTGAACGTCCAGCCGGTGAAGTCGTTTACCGCGTGAAGGGCAGCGATGCTGGCGAAATGCTAAAGCGTGCTATAGAATACTATGCCAGCAAGCCTGCGCTTAATATCGAGGGTCTCGGCGAGAAAAACGTCGTCGCTTTGATCGATGCTGGTCTCGTTGGCTCGATTGCCGATCTTTATACTTTGACTGCCGGCCAAGTCGAAGCACTCGACCGCTTTGCGGAAGTCTCTGCACATAAGCTCGTCGACAATATCCAGGCCAGCAAAAATCCGCCACTCGCGAAATTTATTACGGCCATCGGTATTCGCCATATTGGCTCGCAGACCGCAATTGATCTCGCCGCGCATTTCAAGTCATTCGATGCCTTGCGCGATGCGACCGAATCTGAACTCCTCGAACTCCCAGGCATCGGCAAAATCGTCGCCGAATCCATCCTTGCATTCTTCGCGGACGAGGATAATCTCGCTCTGCTCGACAGGCTCAAAGAACTTGGCGTCGAGCCGGTCTACCAGGATACTTCTGGCGGAAAGCTCAACGGCCTTAGCTTCGTAGTTACCGGCACGCTCGATTCGATGGGTCGCGACGCGGCGGCCGAAAAGATCCGCGCTCTCGGCGGTGAATTCCATAGCTCTGTTGTAAAAACGACAACATATCTTGTTGCCGGTCATAACACCGGTCAGTCCAAACTCGAAAAAGCCGCCAAGTACGGCACCGAAGTTATCGACGAAGAAAAATTCTTGGAACTATTAGGAGAATAAATGAAAGTATTTGTTGCTGCATCTAGTAGTTTTTGGGATAGACTCCCGGCTATCAAAAAGAAGCTCGAAGCGCTCGGCCACGAAGTAAGGTTGCCGTCGACCGTCGATGACCCAGAACTAGAAGAGCGTACTTGGCAGAAAAGCGACGAAGCGCACGTTAAACTTATTCGCAAATTGTTCGAGGATAGCGAAGAGCGTGTTGGCAAATGGTGTGATGCTATTTATCTAATGAATTACGAAAAACACGACACGCCAGGATATGTCGGCGGCGCCGCATTGATCGAGCTATATATTGCACACCGTGAGCACAAGAAGATTTTTATTGAAAATGATATATACCCAAGTCTAATGTATGACGAGATTATGGGCTTTGGGCCAACTTTTATTCACGGCGACTTGAAGAGGATTAAATAATGAAGGTTTGCATTAGCTGCAGCCTTAGTTTTCCGGATGAAGTGTTAGCTGTCAAAGAAAAGCTCGAGAAACTCGGCCATAATGTTGTCGTGCCGGATGGTATTGCGAATCGCGCAATCGAAAAGGCGGATTTTGATGCAGTCACCGCAAAAGCGGATGACGGCTACGATTCTATGCGTGCACATTTTGCAAAAATCCGCGAGTCCGATGCACTCCTCGTTTGCAACTTCACGAAAAAAGGCATCGAAAACTACATTGGCGCCAACACTTTTCTTGAAATGGGCTACGCCTACTCACTAGAAAAGCCGGTCTATGTTCTAAACCGGCTTCCAGATCAACCATATATTAATGATGAGTTGAAGGCTTTTGGGGCTATTGAATTGGCACCCTCTTTTATTAATCTTCCTCCCAATTCCAAATTGCTTCGCCAAGGGAATGGGCCTTGCCGTTTTTGTCGATCGCAAATACGTCGCCGCCGTCACCGTTAGCACCCTCGCGAAGAGTTGTTATATCTTTAATGCCCTCAAGTTTCTTGTTCAAGATGAACTCTTTCCCCTCGTCGTCTAGATAGATTGCGGCCATCGTGCCGTCTTCTCTTAGAATTAATATAGCTCTAATTCCGGCGTTGCCGAAGTCAAAGGCTGTAATCTGCTTGAGCCTGCCGTCTACGTGAAACTCAAGATCGACACTTTCTTTTAGAGGGTAGCCATAGGGAGCCGCGCCGCCAAACCAGCCGTCGCGTGCTCCAAAATACGTTACTACTCCGCCTTCGGAGCTCACCCTGAAATCGCTGTCGACTGGCGTATTCTCATACCACGCGCCGTCTACGCATGTATCGTCAGAACATTTCCTGAGTATTGTCGAGTTTGCGATATCTATATGGACCGTAATCATGATTGGTTGTGGTAGCAAAGAGTCATCGTCTTCTGAGCGGTTGGTATTAGGGTTTGTTTTATTATCGCTATCGGTATTTTGTTTGTTACCGGTGCTTGGCTTAACGACGACTACATTTTGATTCTTGTTATTCGTAGTTTCGCAGTTATCGGCCTTCTTTTGAAGATTCATGATAAGCTCGACAATTCCGAATGCCAGGCTGCCGGCGAATAGAATCGCCAGGACAATAATAACTATTACGTGCCTACATTTTTTTGGCTTTTCTGCG
>CAMZEA010000021.1 GCA_947305655.1 uncultured Candidatus Saccharibacteria bacterium
CAGTTACTAGCCGCCTCGCTAAAAAATCTATTGCACAGTTCAAGATTCGCAAAGGTATGGGCGCACCAGTTGGTTACGTTACCACCCTTCGCAATGACAAAATGTATGAATTCGTAGATCGTCTCGTTAACATCACGCTTCCACACGTTCGTGACTTCCACGGCGTTCCAACCGGTAGCTTTGATGCTCAGGGCAACTATAGCCTTGGTCTCAAGGAACAGACTGTATTCCCAGAAATCAGCTTCGAGGATGCAGCCGTTCTCCACGGTCTCGAGATTACATTTGTTATTAAGAACGGTTCGAAGGAAGGCAGCATGAAGTTGCTTGAAAAATTCGGTATGCCGTTTGAAAAGGAGGCTAAGTAATATGGCTAAAACTAGTGCTGTTCTTCGCGACGAAAAACGCCGCAAGATGTATGAAAAATACGCTGCAAAGCGCGCCGAACTTAAGGCAGCTGGCGATATCGAGGGACTCCAGAAGCTCCCACGCAACTCCAGCCCAACCCGCCTCAAGAACCGCGACATGCTTGATGGCCGCCCACGCGGCTACATGCGCCGCTTCGGCCTCAGCCGTATTAACTTCCGTGAAAAAGCAAGCAAGGGCGAAATCCCTGGCGTAACAAAGAGTAGTTGGTAGAGAAAGGAGAAGATTATGTCAATTCAAACCACTGATCCAGTAGCTGACTTGATTACTCGCATCCGCAATGCTATCGCTGTCGGCAAGACCGAGATTCGCGTCCCAACCAGCAAACTCAAGTTCGCGGTTGCAGATAAGCTACAGAAAACAAATTATCTTGCAAAGGTTGAGCTCGAAAAAGCTGAACCACGCAGCATCCTCCACATCGTCATTGCTGACGAAGGTGAGAATGCACGCATTAACGAGATTTCTAAGGTTTCCACTCCGGGTCGCCGCATTTATGCAGGCGTAGCCGAGATTCCAAAGGTCAAGTCTGGCCGCGGTACCGTCCTCGTTTCGACGAGTAAGGGTATCATGACCGGTCAAGAAGCCGTCAAGAACAAGCTTGGCGGAGAGATTCTCGTCAAGGTTTGGTAAAACCATCAAAAAGTCCCCTTCGGGGGATTTTTTGTTGCCCATAAAATACGCCCCACCTTACTAGCAAGATGGGGCGCGCCAATGGAGGGAACAAATGTGTTGCTGACTAGACAACACTAGATAAATGACAAAGTTTGATGGTTTCAGCGCAAATCTCGGGAATCTCGATCCGTGTCGAACGATATTGTAGGGCGTCAGCCTGTTTCTGCATCAGAGAATCGACGACCCCTGCTTCAACGACGGTGACGTACATAGCGCAAGGCCAGAGACCATTTTTAGCCTCGAGGTTCATATCCTGATAATATTCCATCAGCAGTTTGAAGTTATCGTCGAGGATATGCGGTGCATAAAACGAATCCGGATCTTCGCACAGCTTCGGCTTATCCAGAATATCGTAATGAATCTGCGAGCTTAACTCCACAGACAAGGCAACGGCGTTCAGAGAAGCCGAATAGGAACGCGAATAAAAAGTACCTGTCTTCGGGATCCGTGCTGCATCGTCGAAAAGGTCGAGCTTCTCTGTTTCTAAAGATTTCCGGTGCAGCTCGCCAAAGTAATCGCTTATGAGCGACAGGAATTCCTTAAAGAGATTCGTAAGCATCGAATCAAATTTAGAATTCGAACAAGTTGCCCGGAAATTATTTAGCTTGTTCCAGAGCAAGACGATAGTATCGTATTCGACCTGATACGCGCACGAAAAAACTGGAGAAAACGCCGAAATAAAGTATCTAGCGTAGCGTTCACTAGAATCCTCGTCATGCACTGCTTCGAGCTGGGAGGCGAATTTGCCGTCCCACTTGTCATATAGGGCTCGCTCTATATCTGAAAGAGCAGCCTTGTTTACCCTTAAAGAGTCAATGTCATACCCCCGAGAAAAACCTTCGCTATTCAAAAATGTCAGCAAAATCATCGGCGCTCCTTCTATCCAGAGCCGATAATGCGTGGATCCTCCACTAGATGTAGTAACTTTGAGTTTCATAAAAAATTCACCTCCTTTAAAAGTACATACATCCCGTACTGCACTCATTATAACAGATAAGGACGAGCGACCAACATTGACTTTTATGCTTATCTGTTGCATAATAGAGATATGGGCTCCTATGGGGCTTAAATCTTTTATTATGCGAGGGGCAGCATATGAACATTAAAATTTACAAGGAGAGAATGTACGAGGACGTACAAGACAAGAAAGGCACGCATCGACTATTTAACACCGAAGTTGGCAAGGTAACGAAAACGATGATCCAGAAGCGTTTGGTTGAATTAGGGCCAAATGCTTTCAGTGATGCATTCAATCGCTATCTTGAAGTATTCAGAATGATCCCGTCTCCTAAAGACACTATGGTATGGATGATAATAACAGAGTATTATCCAACACTCACCACGGATGAGCTTGATAAGGAGACCGAAAGAAGATGGGGTAATATGGTAATAAAAGAAATATTCTACCCGATATTGCACCGCTTCGTAGGTAAGAACTGCAAGATTGATAAGAATACCAAAGAAGGCCGCTTACTGAGTGAATACACGTATTGCATGTTTAATATATTCTCATGCGCAGTGTATGTCCAGGGTGACGACGGCCATTTTTATCACATGTTTGACGAAAGGGTCCAACAGGACAAATACACTCTGGCGGATATTAATGGGCTCGTCTATAGCCAAGTAAAAGCAGCGCGAGACCACGCAGTCGAAGGGATTCGTTCGGCGTTCGAATGCGACGTTCGAAAGAATAAAAAAATCGACATCGACCCAATGGATCTTGTCGAAATCGCAAACTGGTATATCAGAGTAGTAGGCATATTCGAAGACCCTGTGTCGACGAGCGCTCTAGCGAAGCTATTATTCGAAAAAAGCCAGAACAAAGAGGACAGAGATATTGCGGTAGCAATTTTCGAGGACAACCAGATTGAACTAGAGGCATATTATAAACATCATGCCGATCTCGACTTCGTCGACAGAGGCAAGTACGAAGAGTATGACTCGGTTCAGGCGTTTGCAGATGTGATCGGCGTAGAGATTTCGGAATTTTTTACCGAGAAAGACGAAACCGGAACGGAAAGAGCGGTAGCGCCAAAAGCCAATGGAGAGAAAAAAGACAATAAAGAATACGGATTGATGATACTTAATCAGATCGATAGGCTTCACGAAGCCCTGAAAGGTATTAGCAGTCAAACCAAGGTCTTTAATATTAAGCCGAACGGCGTCAAAACCAAAAAGGCTTCAGTCTTTGGCAAGTATATCGCTGTTGCATCAAAAATCGGCGATGAATGGATAATCTTGGTAGATTCTATTATCCCCGGCGCCATTTATTGCTGGCACGGAAAGAGCTACTTAGAAGGGCTTGAGATGTATAAGAACAGTAAGTCTTATGCTAGAACTCAACCGGATGTTATCCATAAAAACCATAACTTCAAAAGACTTCCAATATCGATATACCTTCAGATCCTCAAGGAACTCAACATAACTCTCTGATAAGTGAAATTGCCGCTGGCTTAAAAACCAGCGGTTTTTTCTTGCAAAATTTCATCAGATATGATACAATTACCGAGATATTATTAACAAAAAGGAACGCAATGAGTCGTATCGGAAAACTACCTGTAGAGGTTCCTGCAGGCGTGACAATTACGGTCGGCGATAAGGATATTACTGTCGCCGGTCCAAAAGGCACGCTTACGGTTCCTGTCCAGGCCAATACCCAGACCAAGGTCGAGGGTAATCAAATCATTGTAACCCGCTCCGATGACGAGCCAAAGTCCAAAGCTTGGCACGGTCTTCAGCGCGCGTTACTCAACAACGCCGTCAAAGGCGTTACCAAAGGTTTCGAGAAGAAACTCGAGATTAATGGTGTTGGTTTCCGCCTAAGTGGTGGTCCAAAAGAAATCGAAATGGCTCTTGGCTTTAGCCACCCAGTCAAGTACAAAGCTCCAGAAGGTATCGAGCTCAAGACTGACAAGATGACTATTACCGTCTCTGGCATCGACAAGCAAATGGTCGGCCAGGTCGCAGCTGAGATCCGCGCACTTAAGAAGCCAGAACCATACAAGGGTAAAGGTATCAAGTACGTCGATGAAGTTATTATCCGTAAAGCCGGTAAGGCAGGGAAGAAATAATCATGAAAGCAGAATTTAGAGCGAATCGCACTCGTGCAAAGATTCACGGCACTGCTGAACGCCCACGCCTTAGCGTAAATATCAGCAATCTTCACGTCACCGCACAGCTTATCGACGACGATAAGGGTGTTACTCTCGCTTACGCAACCACCGTTGGTAGTAAGCAGAAGGGTAGCAAATCCGAACTCGCCGCATTTGTCGGTAGTGAAATCGCAAAGAAAGCAAAGAAAGCCAAGATTTCGAAGGTCGTCTTCGATCGTGGTTCTCGCCTTTATGCAGGTCGCATGAGCGCTCTCGCCGAAGCCGCCCGCAAGGAAGGATTGGAGTTCTAATATGGATAACAAGCAACCAAAGGTAATCAACAAGTCCGGCACTACCAAGCTTACCGACGAAGCAATGGCTGCAAAAGAAGCCAAAGCCGAGAAGGACTTCAAGGGCCGCCGCCGCGACAATCGCCGCAACCGCCGCGCCGCTGAAGAAGGTAAGAAGGAATTTGATACCGTAAATATTTCTATCAATCGTGTTTCTCGCACCGTCGCTGGCGGTCGCCGTATGCGCTTCCAGGCACTCGTTGCTATGGGTGACCACAAGAATCGCATCGGTATCGGTCTTGCTAAGGGTAACGACGTGACTAGCGCCGTTCAGAAAGCAGAGCGCCGTGCTAAGAAAAACATGATTACTATCAACATGAATAAAGAGACTATCTGCCACGAAGTCGAGACCAAGGTCACTGGCGCTCATGTCCTCATGAAGCCAGCCGCTCCTGGTACCGGTATTATCGCTGGCGGCGTCGTCCGTTCTATCATTGGCCTTACCGGCATCAAGAACCTCATCAGCAAGAGCCTTGGCTCTACCAACAAGGCAAACATCGCCTACGCCGTTATCGAGGGTCTTCGCCAGCAGGTTCCAAAGAAAGATTGGAATGGCAGCAAGGCTGACAAGGCAGAAAAAGCCGAAAAGCCTGCCAAAAAGGAGACTAAGTAATGAAATACAATCAGTTAGTCGTCGAAAAGAACAGCGACAAGAAGCGCGTAGGTCGCGGCATCTCCGCTGGCCAAGGTAAGACTGCTGGTCGCGGTACCAAGGGTCAGAAATCCCGTACCGGTCATCATAAGCTCCCTGCTACCTTCATGGGTGGTCAGCGCGCTATGATGCAGGCCGTGCCAAAGCTTAAGGGCTTCAAATCCCTCCATGCTAAGGCTCAGGTTGTCTATACTGACGCTTTGAACGGTCTCTCTGGCAAGGTCGATAACTTCATCCTCGCCGAGAAGAACCTCATCGCTGATCCATTTGCATCCGTCAAGGTCATCCTCCGCGATGAACTTACCGCAAAGATCGAGCTCGAAACCCAGTTCGCTTCGAAAACTGCAATTGCAGCTATCAAGAAAGCTGGCGGTAGCTTCAAGAAAGTCGCCGTTCCTGCTCGCAAAAAGCAAGCAAAAGAAGATAAATAATTAGTTATCTTTCAGAAAACGCCTCTTTATGGGGCGTTTTTTGATAATAAAAAATCTTAAAATCAATATTGTATTTTAGATTTTGGTTGTGCTTTAATCAAAGTAATAAGTGTGGAGGTAAATATGAAAAAGGCATTATTTGGCATATTTTTAGCCATAGGCCTGGTTTTTTGCGTTGCGCCGACCGTATTCGCAGAAGACTGGAATATAGTATCAACAAACGCAGATTTGCTGACGCAACTCGCAGCTGGCGGCAACATTAAGCTAGGAGCCGATCTGACGCTAGAAGACGATGTTTCGACAACAAGTGACACAGCGTTAGATTTGAATGGTCATACCATATCGACGGGCCTTATGTCGATTTTGGCCAAATCAAAACTACGAATTATCGATAGCTCCACATCAAAAACCGGCAAAATTACATCTGGTGACGAAATGTTCCCAATCTACGCCCACGAAAATGGCGATGTAACGTTTGAATCCGGAAAAATCGAGAGTATTTATGGAATTGTCGTTACGCGCAGCACTGCAAAATTGCAAATAACGGGCGGTGAAATAAACACGGAGCAATTCGGCGTCTATGCGGTAGCGGGTGAGACCGAAATTAGTGGGGGAAAGATTACGGGTGGGATGCATACAGCCACCGATCTAGCACCGCTAATAGGGGTGGAGGGAAGCGCTACAAAGCTCACAATTTCTGGGGGCGAAATCATTACGCAATATTATGGTGTGGAAGTATCCGGGGACGCTACATTCACGATGAATGGTGGCAAAATCGATGGCGGCGAATTCGGCGTGACAGTCTGGAATGATTCCGTAGTCATAATTAACGGCGGCGAAATTGTTGCTCACTCAGATACAGCAGTCTCTACAAACGGCACAACGGCGTCTCCGCAAATCACAATCAATGGCGGAACCTTAACGAGCGAAAACGGCCTAGGCATCTACGCCCCAGCAGGAGAAAACAGCAAAACGACTATCAACGGCGGCACAATCACCGGCAAAGAAGCGGCCATCGAAATCCGCGCCGGCGAGTTAGAAATAAACGGCGGCGAGATGACCAGTACGGCGACCGAATATAAAGTCGTAAAAAATGGCAATGGTAGCACAACGACCGGAGCCGCGGTAGCAATCGCGCAACATAACACCAAGCATCCAATCAAAGTCACAATCTGCGGCGGTAAATTCACTGGCTTCGTAGCACTCAGTGAAGGCAACCCGCAAGAAAATGATGCTACAGCCCTTAGCCAAATGACGCTAGAAATTGCAGAACCATGCGGCGACAATGAACCAGAGTTTATCTCTACAAATCCAGCCAATAACGCAGATGTTATTAAAATTGAAGATATAAATATACTAAACAAATTCGCAAAGAGCGGCCGTTATAGCCACAAAGTCCCAGCCGACTTCATCGCAGACGGCTATGTGGAGCCAAACGAAAAAGATAACGGCATGTACTATGTCACTCGTCCACACGACGTGACCGTCGACGCAGCTACGAACGGAACAGTATCGGCCTCAAAAGCTACAGCAATGAAAGGCGAAGAAGTAGAAATCACAACTACTCCAGCTAGCGGGTATGAACTTGACGCCATCACCGTCAAAGACGCTGACGGCAACGCGATTACGGTCACCGACGGCAAATTCACGATGCCAGCGAAAGATGTGACAATCGCCGCTACATTCAAAGAAATCCCAGACGAACCAACACCGGCTGAACCAACTCCAGCTGAGCCTACTGAGCCAGAAGAAAAACCAGAAAACCCAGCGACCTACGATGACATCGCAATCTACTTCGTAGTCATGGGCGCATCTCTAGGCGGTCTGGCAGCAGTGGCAATCACTAAAAAGTTCTTCTAGAATAAAAATCTAGCAAAAGCGCCCAAAAATGGGCGTTTTTTGCTTGGCGAGAGCAGGACAAATATGCTATCATAGAATGAGTAAAAACAAGAGGTAATATGAATTTTAAGACAATTTTCCGTTCTTTCAAGAATAAGGACATGCGCAAGCGTATCCTGATTGTTGCTGGGATTCTTGTGGCTTATCGTATTTTAGCGCATATTCCAGTACCGCTCGGCGATTCTGCGACATTTAAGCAGGCAGTAGACAAGCTCATAAATAGCACCGATCTGGGTGGCTTTATCAACCTCATTTCCGGTGGCGGCTTGACTAACTTGTCCATCATTCTCGTCGGTCTCTCGCCGTACATCACCGCATCTATCGTTATGCAACTCCTCACGAAGGCAATCCCTCGCATGGAGGAACTTAGCAACGACGGCGAAACTGGCCGCCGCAAAATTAACCAGTGGACTCGTATTGCCTCTATACCTCTTGCTGTTTTGCAATCAATTGCATACATCTTTATTTTGTTCCAGACGACCGTCGGCTCTGCCTCGACCGGTACCGTTACTCTAACGCCGCACGACTGGGCACTCGCAATTACAGCGATGGTGGCCGGTTCTGCGCTTCTCATGTGGCTCGGCGAGCTAATTTCCGAACAAGGTATCGGCAACGGCACATCTACGGTCATTCTCTGTAGTATTATTGCCGCATTCCCGGCGACCTTCGCTAGTATGCTGGAAAAGCTATTTGATACTTCCGAGGGTACCCTCAGCCTCTTTGGCTGGCTCAATCTCCCAGTCAACCCGACTATGTTCTGGATTATCTTAGGATTGGGCGTTGGCCTCGTCGTTATTCTTTACTTCTTGGTCAAGCTAAACGAAGCACAGCGTATTATTACAATCAACTATGCAAAGCGCGTCCGCGGCAACTCTGCCTATGGCGGCATCAAATCTATCATGCCAATTAAACTTATCGCAGCAGGCGTCGTCCCGGTCATCTTCGCGGTAGCATTCCTATCCGTCCCGGCCTTCATTGGTCAAATTATTCAGCGCGCAGACAGCACTAGCGTCCTCGGCCAGAATCTCGTCAGCTGGTTCTCCGCACCAAGCGCAACGAAGTTTGAGCAAAATGGTGGGCTCCAGGGCACGGACTTCATCTATCCAGCAGTGTATTTCGTTCTCGTTGTCATGTTTACCTATTTCTACACGAGCATTGTCTTCAACTCGAAAGAAATTGCCGAGAACCTTCAGAAACAAGGCGGCTTCATCGAAGGCGTACGCCCAGGCCTTCAGACGGAGCGTTACTTCAGCCGTACAGTCAATCGCCTTAACCTGTTTGGTGCCTTCGCACTTGGCCTTATCGCTATGATTCCATATATTGTGGACTATATCTTCATTCAGACCCTAGGCCAGCCTATTGGCATCTCTGTGTCTGGCACCGGCCTCCTCATCGTTGTCACTGTAGCGCTCGAGAATCTACGCCAAGTAAACTCCCGCGCCCTAATGGTCACCTACGACGAATACCAGTAGGAGCACAGCTGGGATGGGACTAAAAATCAACCGAAAAGCCGAAATCGCAACCAAGATAGTATTTTTTAGCATCCTGGGAATCATAATTATAATTTTGGCGAAGATTTTTATCTGGGAAATTGGTTACTATCAGACAAAAACAGTAGAAACCCGCACCGGCGAAAGAGCCATCGTCCTAGACTTGACAGAGCCTGAATATATAGACGAAGTCGCCCCTACCGAAAAAGAGATCAAAAACCACAAAGTTGCAGCAAACGCTCCGCGTTATATTACAATCGGCGACAAAAAAGCCAGGATTATCAATATTGCGATCGAAAACAACGCAATGCAGCTGCCAGATAATATCTACGACGTAAACTGGTACTCGACAACCAGCAAACCGGGCCAGAATGGCACAATAATCCTAAGCGGCATCATTAACGGCTTGACGCAATCGGGCGCATTTTCTGAGCTACCAGGCCTCGAGAAGGGCTCTAAAATCGTTTTAGAAAATGGAGAAGGCAAAAAATTCGAGTACGCCGTGTTCGATAACGCGAATATTTCCCGCGACGAAGCGAAAAACACGCTTCCGGACATCCAAACTGGCAAAAAAGATAGCGAAACGCTCGTGCTACTATCGCTTGCAAAAACCAACCCAGAAAGCACAGCCGCAGACACCATAGTCGTAGTCCAAGCAAAACGAAAATAACTCTTTACAAAACGCTTAATTTTTGATACAATCAATCTTGTAATTTATGGCTAGTCAAAAAAGATCGAAAAAGGTCGACAGGAAGGCCGATTCTTCGGCTGTTTCTAATAACCGGAAGGAAGTTATTAAACTTACCGGTAAGGTTGTTGAGGCACTTCCGGGGACCAAATTTCGTATCGAACTTGAGAACGGCCATATTATTATCGGCCATATGTCTGGTAAAATGCGCAAGAATTATATCAGGCTGGTCCCGGGGGATAAGGTGGATGTTGAGTTGACTCCTTACGATCTAACGAAGGGCAGAATCAGCTACCGCCAAAAAGATTAAATTTAACCGAAAACGCAACAAAAATCTCAAATATATTTTTGCGATATTTGCGATTTTAGTGTTTTCAGAAAGGTAATTTTCACTTACATGAAAGTTCGTGCTAGTGTAAAGAAAATTAGCCCTGATGACATCATTGTTCGCCGCAAAGGTGTTCTACGTGTCATTAACAAGAAAAAACCTAAGAATAAACAAAGGCAGGGTTAAGCATGGCAAGAATCGCCGGTGTTACGATTCCTAGCGACAAGCAAGTGTGGATTGCACTTACTTCCGTTTACGGTATTGGTCGCACCACAAGCAAAGCCATCCTTGCGGAGGCTAAAATTGAGCCTACCACTCGGGTGAAAGATCTCACCGAGGCTGATGAGCAAAAACTTAACGATATTATTTCTAGTAAATATTCCGTTGAAGGTGACCTCAAACGTCTCGTGACCAACAATATTAAACGTATCAAGGATATCAATTCCTACAAGGGTCTCCGCCATAAGGCAGGTTTACCAGTCAACGGTCAGCGCACCCGCACGAATGCGCGCACTCGCAAAGGTAAAGCTATCGCCGTCGGTGGCGCCCAACCAAAAGCAGCAAGTAAAACTTAGGAGTAAACTATGGCAGAAGATATTGAAGTCAAAGACGCTCCTATCGTGGAGCAAGCCGCAGCTGAAGAGGCTCCAAAGGCTACCGCTAAGCGCGGTAAGAAGGGCAAGCGCATTGTCCAGGCCGGCGAAGCACACATTCAGGCTACGTTTAACAACACCATCATCAGCGTAAGCGACAAGAAGGGCGAAATCATCGCTGCTTCCTCCGCTGGTGCAAATGGTTTCCGTGGTTCCAAGAAGGGTACTGCATATGCAGCCCAGGTAGCCGCGGAGAAAGTCGCAGAAATCGCCAAGCGCGATCATGGCATGAACAGTGTCGACGTCTTCGTCAAAGGCATTGGTCTTGGCCGCGATAGCGCAATCCGCGCTTTCAACGCGATGGGTATTTCCATCAATAGCATCACTGACGTAACCCCAGTTCCACATGGCGGTTGCCGTCCTAAAGGAGAAAGGAGACCATAATGGCACGTGATATTGCACCTGTTGGAAAACAATCTCGCCGTGAAGGTTATGCTCTCGCTCCAAAAGCGCAGAAGATCATGGCGAAGAAGACCGGTATTCCTGGTCAGCACGCAGATATGCGTGTTCGCGGTGGCAGTCTTTATTTGACTCAGCTCCGCGAAAAGCAGAAGGTTCGCCGCATTTACGGCCTTCTCGAAAAGCAATTCGCTAAACTCATGCGTGAGGCACAGGGTGCCGAAGGTATGACCGGCGAAAAACTTCTAGAATATCTCGAACGCCGCGCAGACAACGTTGTCTACCGTGCAGGTTTTGCGACTACCCGCCGCGCTGCACGCCAGCTCGTCTCTCACGGTCACTTCACCCTTAATGGTAAGCGTATCGATATTCCATCCATCCGCCTATCTGCAGGTGACGTCCTCGAGGTTCGTCCAAAGTCAAAGAAAAACAGTTATTTCGTAAACTTAGCAAACATCGCCGGTGCTTCTAGCCAGGCACCTCTCTCTTGGATGAAAGGCGACGTTAAGAATATGAAGATTGAAATCACTGGTACACCTAAGCGCGAAGAAGCTGAGGTGGGCATTAACGAACAATTAATCGTCGAGTATTACTCGCGCTAAAGAAGGAGAAGTATGACAAAAGTAATTCACGAAGCAGAGCTAGCAGAAATCAAGGATCTTGGTGAAAACAGCGCAAGCTTTGTTATCAAGCCACTTTACTACGGCTACGGTAACACTCTTGGTAATTCACTCCGTCGTGTTCTTCTTTCTAGCATCAAAGGTGCTGCCATCACTGCTTTCCGCATTGAAGGCACCACTCATGAGTTCAGCGCAATCCCAGGCATCGCCGAGGATACCGTTGATATCATGCTCAACCTCAAGAACATCCATGTGAAGTCTCACAGCGATGCTCCTGTCGAGATTCATCTCGAAAAGAAGGGCGCTGGTGTTGTCAAAGCTTGCGACATCAAGCTTCCAGCAGAGGTTGAAATTGCAAACCCACAGCAGGTTATTTGTACTATCGATGATCCAAAGTTCACCCTCAAGATGGACATGGTCGTCGACACTGGCCGCGGTTACCTCAGCATCGAACAGTCTGGCGCAGAACGCGTTCATAACGATATGATCGCTCTTGACGCCGTCTTTACCCCAGTTCTACGTGTTCGCTATAACGCTGAGAACACTCGTGTCGGTCAAGATACGAATCTTCAACAGCTCACCCTCACCATCGACACCGATGGCACCATCACCCCACGTGAGGCATTCGAGGAAGCAGCCGCTATCTTGGTTAACCAGTACAAGGCTC
>CAMZEA010000022.1 GCA_947305655.1 uncultured Candidatus Saccharibacteria bacterium
CTTACGACAAGAACCTCGCGATGGCGCTCGCCGCAGATAAGATTCGTATCGAAGCCCCAATCCCGCGCACTAATATGGTTGGCGTTGAGGTTCCGAATATCACGCCGGCTAGCGTTGGTCTTCACGAGCTCCTTCGCTCGAATGAATGGCGCAAGATTGCGGCAGAGAAGCCGCTCGCCTTTACTGTCGGTAAGGATATTGCCGGTCAGGTTGTCGTCGGCGATCTCGCAAAGATGCCTCACCTTCTTATTGCCGGTACCACTGGTTCTGGTAAGTCCGTCATGACGAACGTCCTCATCAACTCTTTGCTCTATCACAATTCGCCTAGCGACCTAAAGCTCATCATCGTCGACCCAAAGCAGGTTGAAATGGCTTCCTATGAAGACATTCCGCACTTGCTTGCGCCAGTTATCAATAGCACCGATAAGGCGCTCAGTGCGATGAAGTGGGCAGTTGGCGAAATGGAAAAACGCTACACGCTCATGAGCAAGGAACGCGTTAAAAATATTACCGACTATAACGCAAAGATGGCCGAGCAGGGCGGCACTGTCGAGGTTCCTGATGAGGATGGCAATGTCCAGCAGCATAATAACGGCAAGATGCCATACATCGTCGTAATTGTCGATGAGATGGCTGACCTCATGATGACCGCTGGCAAGGAACTCGAAATGCTCATTGTCCGTATCGCTCAGAAGGGCCGCGCCGCAGGTATTCACCTTGTGCTCGCAACTCAGCGTCCGGAAGTCAAGGTTGTCACTGGTCTCATTAAGGCAAACATTCCGGGCCGTATCGCCTTCGCCGTAAATAACGGTATTGACTCTCGTGTTATGCTCGATGCCGTTGGTGCAGAAAAACTTCTCGGTTCTGGCGATATGCTATTCCTTACGACCGAAATGATGGGCAAGCCTCGCCGTGTCCAGGGCGCCTTCGTTAGCGATAAGGAAATCGGCAAGATCACTGACTTCCTCCGCCAGCAGGCTCCACCACAATACAATGACGAAGTCACTTCCCAAAGCGTCTCCGTTCCTGGCATGCCAGGCATGGGTGGCGGTATGGGCGAAGGTGGTGGCGACATCGAGCGCCAGGCTGCCGAGATTGCAATCCGCTCCGGCCGTCTCTCGACTTCGCTTCTCCAACGTCAGCTCCACATTGGTTATGGCCGTGCAGCCTCAATTATTGACGAGCTTGAAGCAAAGGGCGTAGTTGGCCCAGCTACCGGCGGCAATAAGCCTCGCGATGTCTTGATTACTTCCATCGATGAATATCCAGGATAGTATGTTATACTATCATTATGAAAATTAGTCAAAACTTCACCAAAACTTCCAAAACCGCTCCTGCTGATGAGCAGAGTGAAAGCGCAAAGCTTTTGTTGCGCGCTGGTTATATCTATAAAGAAATGGCCGGAGTTTATGACTATCTACCGCTCGGTATGCGTACGCTCGACAATATCATGCAGGTTATTCGCGAAGAAATGAATGCTCTTGGCGGCCAAGAAGTTCGCATGACGGCGCTTCAGCCACGCGACGCATGGGAAAAGTCTGGCCGTTGGGACGATAAAGTTCTCGACGTCTGGTTTAAGACCAAGCTTAATGCTGGTGGTGAACTTGGTTTCGCGACTACGCATGAAGAAGCCTTTACGCGCATGCTCAAGACCTATATCTCTAGCTACAAGGATTTGCCGCTTTATGTTTACCAGTTCCAGACGAAGTTCCGCAACGAGCTTCGCGCCAAATCTGGCATTATGCGTACGCGCGAATTCATGATGAAGGACCTTTATAGCTTTAGCAAGACTCGTGAAGAGCACGAGGAGTTCTATGAGAAGGTTGCCGCAAGTTATACAAAGATCTTTAACCGCCTCGGTATCGGCAACGATACTTTCCGCACCTTCGCAAGTGGCGGTAGCTTCAGCAAGTTTAGCGATGAATATCAGACGCTTTGTGAAGTCGGTGAGGATATTATCTATCTCGACCGCGAAAAGAATATCGCTGTTAATGAAGAAGTCTATACTGACGAAGTACTAAACGAGCTTGGCCTAGATAAGGCCAAACTCGAGCAGCACAAGGCAGCCGAAGTTGGCAACATCTTTACTCTTGGCTATAAGTATTCCGATGCACTCGAACTCGACTTTAACGATGAAAACGGCGAACGCCAAAAAGTCTTCATGGGTAGCTACGGTATCGGTCCTAGCCGCGTCATGGGCGTTATCGCAGAGAAGCTCAGTGACGAAAAAGGTCTAGTCTGGCCAGAAGAAATTGCGCCATATAAGTACTATCTCGTCGCAATCGGAGATAAGGCCATGGAAGTCGCAGAAGAACTTCATAATAAAGCACCTGAACAAATTATCTTCGATGATCGTAAAGATGCGCGTAACGGCGAAAAGTTCGCCGATGCCGACCTTCTCGGTATCCCTTATCGCGTTGTTATTAGTGACAAAACGCTCGCCGAAAACTCAGTCGAAATCAAATCTCGTACTAGTGACGAAATAAAACTCTTGCCATTAACGGAATTTACTGATACACTCTAGGGCAGAAGTAACAGTAATAACCTATATTTTTCCCGGATTAGAGGAGGATAACATTTTATGGCAAAGACAGTTAGCATTACTGCCGAGGGCCGCAAGGAGCTCGAAGAAGAGTTAAAAGCCCTTAAGGCACGTCGTCCTGAAATCGCAGATAAGATTGCATTGGCTCGTTCCTACGGTGATCTTAGCGAAAACGAGGACTATTCTGCCGCTCGTGGCGAACAGAAGGTCGTCGAGGGGCGCATTCTTGAAATTGAAGATATCCTACTCCACGCCAAGATTATTAAGTCTGGCAAACGCGAAAAAGTCGCCATGGGCTCTACCGTCACGCTTAAGTCCGATGGCAAAACAAATACCTACACACTAGTCGGCGCAGTTGAAGCTAATCCACTTGAAGGCAAGATTAGCAACGAATCGCCGATCGGAAAAGCAATATTTGGTAAAAAAGTTGGTGAGGAAGTTACTCTACCAAACGGAAAGAAATTCAAAGTCTCCGAAATTAAGTAACTTCACCCGCTGAAGTAAGATTTAAAAAACCAAATACGCTGATTAACTACAAACTAATTGGCGTATTTTTATGTCAAAAAAGAGGTGAAAAATATGACAACAAGAACAAAAGAGGACCGTCGTCGGGTATCGCGGCGCACCCTCCACTATTTCTGGGAAGCAGCAAAGAAGTACAAGCTTCTTGCTTTCGGTACCTTACTATCTACGCCGATTGTCGTTGTTGTTCGTACTGCTATTATTCCGCTCATCTTCGCCAATATGATTGACAAGATTTCCAGTGGAATTCCGAGCGATCAAATCCTTCCGGCCCTTCTGCCGGGCGCAATCATGCTGATTGTTTGCCAAATAATTGGCTCAGTTATTCTTGGTTGGCTCCGCATTCGTTGGCTCTGGATTTTCGAACTCAAGACCATGTACGAACTCGCGACAAAAAGCTTCAATACAGTTAGCGCGCAGTCGATGCAATTCCATAGCGACCGTTTCTCTGGCTCGCTCGTATCGCAGACGAATAAGTTTATCGGGGCATTTGAGAGATTCTTCGATCTTTTGACCTTCGATATCCTTTATCTTCTCATTATGATTGTTTCGACCGTCGGTGTCCTATTTGCGCGCGCTCCGCTCTTCGCTCTCGGCCTATTAATCTTCGTTACGATTTATGTGCTATGTGCGGCTTTGACTTTCAAGAAGATTTCGCACCTAAGTCGCGAATGGGCAGAGGCAGACAACAAGCAGACCGGCCAGCTCGCAGATTCGATTTCGAATATCCTTTCGGTCAAATCTTATGGTCGTGAGGCTCATGAGCGCCATCGCTACGCGAACTTTAGTCGCGCAACAATGAACGCCGGCTTTGCGCAGATGCGCGGTCAAATGACTCGTGATATGGGCTTCAATATTGTGAACACGGGTATTGTGGCGATTATCGCAGTCTTCCTCATCATCGGCCAACCGGTCTTCGGTCTCGCGATTTCTACGCTCATCCTCATCGTGAACTATTCGATGCAGATTCTTGGTGAGCTATGGAACGTGAACAACATCTTCAAGGGCATTAACCGTGTCTTTGGTGACGCCTATGAGATGACCGAAATTCTCGATATGAAAGATGACGTTGTTGACTTGCCGGGCGCAACTGAGCTCGTCGTAAAACGCGGCGCAATTAGCTACGAAAACGTCGAATTCAAGCATCACGACGCAAAGGAAGCAATCTTCATGAATTTCAATCTGGATATTAAACCGGGTGAACGTATTGGTCTAGTCGGTATCTCCGGCTCCGGCAAAACGACTCTCACGAAACTGTTACTTCGATTTGCTGACGTAGAAAACGGACAAATCACTATTGATGGTCAGAACATTAAAAACGTCCAGCAAGTTTCTCTAAGGGAAAGTATTGCCTATGTGCCACAGGAGACATCGCTCTTCCATCGCACGATTGCCGAAAACATCGCCTATGCAAAGCCAGATGCAACTCAAAAGGAAATTGAGCGCGCTGCGAAGCTCGCCAATGCCCACGAGTTCATCAAAGATTTGCCGAATGGCTACGAAACGCTCGTTGGTGAGCGCGGTATCAAGCTCTCTGGCGGCCAGCGTCAGCGCATCGCGATTGCTCGTGCGATTCTAAAAGATGCTCCAATTCTGGTGCTCGACGAAGCGACTTCCGCACTCGACTCCGAGTCTGAAGCCCTCATCCAGGACGCACTCGTAAAGCTCATGAAGGGGCGCACGAGTATCGTCGTTGCGCACCGTCTCTCGACGATTGCTAGCCTCGATCGCATCATTGTGCTCGATAATGGCAAAATCGTTGAGCAGGGTTCGCACGCTGAGTTATTGAAGAAGAATGGTGAATACGGCAAGCTCTGGTCGCGCCAATCGGGAGCCTTCCTCGATGGCGAATAGAGCAAGACGGCGGACTTTAAGGTCCGCCGTTTTTATGGTATAGTAATAGATATGGCTACTCTAAAAGATTTTCGCGATGAAAGAATTCGCAAACTCAATGAACTAAAAGAAGCTGGCATCAATCCATACCCAGCTCATTCTAATCGCGACACCAAGATTGGTGATATTTTGGAGCACTATGATAATTACGCGGACAAGGATGTTTGCGTTGCTGGCCGTATTACTAGCATTCGCAGCTTTGGCAAACTCGCTTTTGTCGTCATCGAAGATGATTCTGGCCATATCCAGATTTTCCTAAAAGATGACGCTGCGAAATTCACAAAAGAACTCGATACTGGCGATTTCCTCGAGGCAGCCGGCAAAATTGGTCAGACTAAGACTGGCGAAATTTCTGTTTTCTGTGACATGCCGCGCATCCTCGCGAAGGCTCTTCGCCCGCTTCCGGGCCGCGATGGCTTCACGAACAAGGAAGAGCGCCTTCGTCGTCGCTATGTCGATATGGCTGTTAACCCAGAGGTTCGCGAGCGCTTCGTTCGCCGCGCTAAGTTCTGGACCGCTACGCGTCAATTTTTGAATGACCACGGCTTTGTCGAAATTAATATTCCAGTTCTCGAGCATACGACTGGTGGCGCCGACGCTAACCCATTCGTTACTCACATGGACGCGCTCGATCAAGATTACTATCTCCGTATTTCGCATGAGTTGCCTTTGAAGCGCCTCATTGGTGGTGGCTACGAGAAGGTTTATGATATTGGTCCACGCTTCCGCAATGAGGGTATGGACGATGAGCATCTCCCGGAACACGTCGCTATGGAATCTTATGCCGCTTACCAAGATTACGAAGATGGCATGGACTTTTATGAAGAAATGATTAAATATGTCTGCAAAGAAACTTGGGGCACGCTCCAATTCGAGCATGACGGCATGAAGGTTGACCTCGATTGCAAGTGGCCACGCATTAGCTATGCAGATATTATCCGCGAGAAGTTTGATGTCGACGTCTTTAATCCTGACCTCGATAAAATCAAGGGCATTTTGAAGCAGAACGGCGTCAAATATGATGATTCGATGGGCGCCGGCCGCCTCCTCGATTATCTTTGGAAGATTATTCGCAAAGAATCCGCTGGCCCATTCTGGCTCATTCATGAACCAGTCGAACTTTCGCCACTCGCAAAGAAGCACGAAGCCGACCCGCGTGTTACTGAGCGCTTCCATCCAGTGATTTTCGGTACCGAGATGGGTAACGGCTACTCGGAGCTCAACGATCCGCTTGACCAGCTTGCTCGTTTCGAGGAGCAGCAGGCGATGCGCGATGCCGGTGATGATGAGGCGCAGATGCTCGATATGGACTTCGTCGAAATGCTCGAATACGGCATGCCGCCGACCTGTGGTTGGGGTTATTCTGAGCGCAACTTCTGGCTATTCGAGGGCGTAACCGCTCGCGAAGGTGTCCCATTCCCGCCAATGCGCCGCGACGACAATAATTAGAACATAGTTTTTAAAAAGTGCCAAAAACATCGAACTTATGCTTTGGCGCTTTTTTGTTGAGGGATAAACTGGACCTCATGAATTATTTCAAAATCAGTCCAAAACAACATCCTTTTCTCGAGGTCCTTGAGTGCTGCGAAAAGTCGGAACAAAAACAGGCAGTGAAAGAGCTATATTATTATGGGCAACTGCCGGATCATCGCCCGCGCGTGGTCGCGATTGTTGGCGCGCGACATTTTACAAAGTACGGCGAAGAAATCGCCTATAGAGCGGCCTATGAGCTCGCGAAACGCGGTGTTGTCGTGGTGAGCGGGCTGGCCTATGGAATAGATTCATGTGCGCACCGTGGTTGCTTAGACGCGGGCGGAATTACGGTTGCTGTACTCGGCACGCCGATTGATAAAATCTACCCGCGATGCAACCTCGACTTATCTCGTCGTATATTAGAGCGCGGCGCTATTATTTCCGAATATTCGCCCGGGCACGAGACGCGCGCCTATGATTTTCAGATTAGAAACCGCATTGTTTCTGGTCTCGCCGATGCGGTGCTAATTGTCGAAGCCTCGCTAAATTCTGGCACCTACGGCACCTACGAATCGGCACTGAAGCAAGGCAAGGAGGTCTTTGTGGCTCCAGGTGATTTGACGCGGCCGATGTCGAACGGCACGAACGATATGCTTCGTCAGGGCGCCCATCCGTATCTCGATGTTGATGATATTATGCTGAGCTTCGGCTCGCGCGCGGTCTTCGAACGCCTGAACGGCTTGCCGCGTCCAGCGATGAATATCTTCGCTGCTGTTCAGAGCGGCTATGAAACGGCCGAGGATATTATGGCGGCATTGAAGTTCGATGCGGCAACTGTCGGTACCGCATTGACGCTGCTCGAACTTAGGGGGCTCATCGAATGTGCTGCCGGCAAATGGTCCGTTCGATAATGCTTATGGTATAATATAGGCTAGATAATCAGGAAGAAAAAATGGCAAACAAAGTCATGATCGTCGGAACTGGAAATGTGGGCATGAGTTACGGCTACGCCCTGATTCACCAGCGCACGAGCGTCAACGAACTAGTTTTAGTAGATATTAACGAAGAAGATGCCGCCGGTGAGGCGATTGATCTTCATGATACTCTTGCTGTATCGCCGAGCTATCTCAAAATCAGCGCTGGCACCTATGCCGATGCGGCCGATTGCGATATTGTTGCGATTACGGCTGGCGTTCCGCAAAAACCGGGCGAAACTCGCATGGATTTGCTCAAGAAAAACGCTGCCATTTTTAAAGATATGATTGGCCAGATTATGGACTCCGGCTTCGATGGGATTTTCCTTGTCGTGAGCAACCCGATGGATGTTCTGACTTACCTGACCTGGCGCTATTCCGGTCTTCCTGCCGAGCGCGTCATTGGTTCTGGAACTGTGCTAGATTCTGCCCGCCTGCGCTATCGTCTTAGCCAACGCCTCCACATTCATCCGAAGAATGTCCACGCCTACCAAATCGGCGAACATGGCGACACGGAGTTTACTCTCTGGAGTTGCGCCTATGCTGGCGGCCAGCCAATCATGGATCTCACGACTGCACAGGAGCGCGCCGAGATTGAAGATGCTGTCCGCAATGAAGCCTATAAGATCATCGAGAAGAAGGGCGCGACCTACTACGGCATCGGTAGCTGCATGGCTTCCATCACGAATTGCATTTTGAATGACGAGAATCGCATTTTGCCGGTGAGCAACTATGACGAGCTAAGCGATACCTACAACGGCTATCCGGCCGTGCTCGGTCGCCAGGGCATCGTACGCCGTCTTGGCCTCAAGATTTCCGCGGAAGAACAGATAAAACTCAATAACAGTATCCGCGCGCTTCAGGACGCTATCAGCTCCGTCAAAGAGTAGGGTATTGACAAAACACGAAAAGTGTGCTATATTAGAATCATATACATTACTTCAAAGATGGCCACTCGCGCGTAGGGTGGCTATTTTTGTGGTTTTATTATATAGTTAGGCAATGGAATTATTTATATATATTGTGGGCTCGCTCATTTTAGCCGAGACCACGGCGTTGACTATTCGTGGGTTTAGTCAGAAGCATTTGCCGGCGAAGAACGCCCGCCGCAAAGTATTTATTGATACATCAACTTTAATGGACGGCCGCATTTTGTCGGTCGCGAAAGCTGGCTTCCTCGGCGACGAGTTGCTCATCCCGCGCTCAGTTATCCGCGAGATGCAATTGCTCGCCGATGGTTCAGACAGCGAAAAGCGCGCCAGAGCTCGTTTTGGCCTCGATGTCGCGAACGAACTTGAGCGCGTCGAGCTCGCCACGGTTGAGATTTTTCAGGACGACGGCGACCGCGTGAAGGTCGACGAGCGTCTGCTAGAACTCGCCAAAGAATACCACGGCATAATTTTAACTAACGATTACAACCTCGCAAAGGTTGCCGCGACCGAGAAAATTGACGCGATAAATATCAATGATCTCGCCCAGGGGCTCCGTAGCGAATATCTGCCGGGCGACAAGCTTAGTGTCCAAATTGTCTCGACCGGCGCAAACCCTCATCAGGGCGTGGCATATCTACCGGATGGCACGATGGTTGTAGTTGATGATGCCGAGAAGTTTGCTGGGAACAAGCAGAAGGTCGAGATCGAATTCGTTCGCTATCTCCAGACAGCCGCAGGCAAGATGATGTTTGCGAAGCTTATCGAGACGAAGAGGCCGCGCACGGATAAACGGCCGGAAAACCACGGCCGTAGCCGTCAGGCTCCACGTCGTAATAATCACAAATAAAAAATATCCCTCATTACGAGGGGATATTTTTTATTCCTTACTTTCCGTCGTATCTGTCTTCTTTGGCGGTGTAAATGACTTGCTTGCTGTTGCAGTATAGCCGAGCGAGTCGCGGAGCGAAACGGAAACGCTAGTGACGTCTTCGGTTGACGTGAAGTGGACGGTGCCAGAGGAGGCGATATCTCCTTCTCGAGCGACCTTGCCATTCACGGTGAGCGTATAATGCGTCGTGCGGCCGCTGATGTGGTTGACCTGGACGGCGACCTCGGTAGTGCCACCAACGCTAATCGTGCCCACGCTTGGCTTAGCGTCGCTACAACTGTGGACGTCATCCTCGGCTTCGGTATCATAGCCTTCGGCCGTGAGAACTTCCTTCTGAGTCATTGGATCGATAATCTTCGAGACCTCAACTTCGACGCGCGTGCTGGCTGGAGTACAATCCGTTGCAAGCTTCTTCGAAATACTATCGAAGGTCATATTTTCAGTCGAGATACCGGAAGACTTGGACTTGTTATACCAGCTTGGCCAAATGTCGGCGTGGCCGTTGACGGACATGTGCTGCATGCCTGCTGGCTCGTTAATCTTGTCGCCAGATCTCCACTTACCGTCCGCGCCATAAACCTCTTCGTGGACGCGATCAATATAGCTTGCGCTAATCTTGAAACAAATGTTGTGGGTGTCGGACGTAAGGACGCGACCGTCGTGGTTGCCATTCCAAATTGCAGTAGCAAGAACTGGCGAGTAAGTCATAATCCAGGAGTCCTTCGCGGAACCGGCACCGTTTTCTGTTGTACCAGTCTTCGCGGCAAACCAGGTCTTGTTGCTATAGAAACCGGCCGCACGAGCAAGGCCACCAAATACGCCTGCGCGAGCATTGACATCCGAAAGGATGCTAGTCGTCATGTAGGCAACCTGTTCGTCGACGACGCGAGTGCCTTCATTATCTGACCATGATTCGATGACGTCGCCAGAAGCATTTCTGACCTCGAGTGTATAGACGAGGTCCTTATAGACGCCGCCGCGCGCGAGCGAGGCGTAAGCGTTCGCATGTTCGACAGGGCGGACGCCACAACCACCACCGATTGCCATCGAGAGGCCGGCGGTCTCGCCATTCGCGCAGTAAGATTGGTCGCCGAGTTTGTGCGCGATATCAAGGCTGTTGTCGATACCATTAATATATAGCGCCTTAACCGCGCCGATATTTAACGAGCCGGCGAGTGACTGGCGAATTGTAATATTGCCATAGAATTTACCAGATGCGTTGCGGATGCGGCATTTGCCAGAAGAGCCCTTACAATAAATTGCATCAATATTTTCATCTTTGAGAACCGTGCCCGGGGCGAAGTTCATGCCTTCGCGCTGCATGAATAGCGGCGTATAATCGAGAATCGGCTTAATAGATGACGCCGGCTCAAGCAAAGACGTAGAAGCATTCACCTGGCCGTAGCCTGGAGCGTTCCAGTCGGAGCTGCCGACCATCGCGATCACTTGGCTAGTCTCGACGTCGACGGAAACGAGCGTTGCGTTATCGGAATGGTTTTGATAGAACAATGCGGAACCATCGCGAATTGCTTGCTCTGCAATATTCTGAGCGCGGAGATCGAGGGAAGTCTTAATAGTGAATCCGCCCTCGCGCATCGTCTTAATGCCATACTTGGTTTCGAGTTGGTTCTTAACTTCTAGCACGAACCAAGGCGCCTTCATGTCGGCGTACTGGTCAGCTTCTGGAAGAATCTTCGCGATAATATCAATATCTTTTGCCGCGTCCGCCTCTTCTTGTGAAATGTAGCCCATTTCGACCATGTTTTTGAGTACTTTATGTTGGCGGCTAATCAAGCGTTTGTGCCCTGCGGTGTTATATGGGTTGAGCACGGCTGGGTTATTTGGAACTGCTGCGAGTAAGGCTGATTCGGCTAGGTCGAGATCTTTCGCGCTCTTGCCGAAGTAGGTACGCGCAGCCGATTCAATACCGTTACGGCGACCACCATACGGCGATTCGTTGAGGTAGAGCGTAATAATTTGCTCCTTGTCATACATTTTCTCGACCTCAATTGCGAGAATCGCTTCCTTAATCTTACGCGGAATACCGCTGAGGCCACGATCTTGCGCCTCGTCAGCAAAGTAGACTTGCTTAATGAGCTGCTGGGTAAGAGTAGAGCCACCCTGAACGGCGCCGCCGGTCAAAGTAACAAACGCTGCGCGGATAAGAGCACCAAAGTCGACGCCCATATGGCTATAGAAGTTTTTATCCTCAATCGCAACCGTTGCTTGGCGCATATATGTAGAGATTTCACTGCCGTCAACGACGAGGCGATAGTCGCCACTACCTTTATCTTCCCAAAGCACTTCGCCATTGCGGTCGAGATATGTATTGACGGTGTTCTGAACTCGGTTCGCGAGCTCTTCTGGCTTAATTTCATTCAAATCTTTCTTGTAATACAGGAATAGGCCGCCAATCGCGATGATGATAATTAGGACAAAAGCAATAAAAATCTTTAGGAGACGAAGCTGATTTTCGCGAGAGAACCACCACTTGAAGAAACGGTCCGGACGAAGGCGTGCCAAGAAGCGCAAAAATGGATTCTTCGGAAGCTCGGCGAGCTCCTCGGCCTTTTTACGTGCACGCTGATCCGCCTTGACGCGGCGTTTGTAAGCTAAATTAGAATATAATTTCAAGCCACGGTTACGAACTTTTTCCTGAGGTTTCTTCTGGGCCTCTTTGTCGGCCTTCTTCTCAGTCTTCTTTTTCGTTATGGCTTTTTTAATACTCGCAGTTTTCTTTGCCATTACTTTATTATACACCACAAAACTTAAAAAATGTGCCCCAAAACGCTAATGCTCATATATTATATTATCCGCCTCAGCGTGCGCTTTGTATTCGAATGAGAAGCTCGCGCAGGCCACGGGCCGAGCGTGAGGAGCGGCCGCCCGTAACGACGGGCCGGCCAGACGACGTTCTTCTCTGAGAATATATAGCGCACTCTTCGGTTCGATGGTATAATATATGATTATGAGCCATTATGATCCATTAAAAATCGAAGAAAAA
>CAMZEA010000023.1 GCA_947305655.1 uncultured Candidatus Saccharibacteria bacterium
ACAGCCGCCGTGGCCGCATCGATGCGATGGAAGACCGCGACAATGGCGTCAAGGTCATCACCGGCTTCGTGCCTCTAGCAAACATGTTTGGCTATACTTCGGATCTCCGTGGTATGTCCCAGGGTCGCGCAGCTTCCACGATGGAGCTCTTCGGTTACGAGGAAGTCCCACCAAACATCTCTGCTGAGATTATAGAGAAGCGCAACGCTAAGTAATCGGCAACAAAATAGCTCCTCCGAATATACGGAGGAGCTTTTTGGTGGTTTATGGATGAGCAAATGCGTATCTGTACATTGCCAAAAGAAGGGCGTTATAGCCAGAAGCGTTCTCGAACTTGAAGCCGGTATGACCTTCGACCGCTTCTTTGATAGTCTCAAACTCTTGAGGGCCGTCAAACCAGCCATTCAAGAGGTATCGGCTTTCGCAGGTGAGTTCTTCTGAAGACTCCACGGAATAGGATCGCTTCAAATCGAAGTTTAAACTGAAGAAAACAGGTTTTCCTTCGACCTCCCAGCACCACAGGTCATAGTCGCTTTCAGTTTTGCTGTGCTTTTTTGCAATCGTCCAGCGGCCGTTTGGGCAGACGTAGATTTTGACATCTGTTAGTGTCGGCCTTGCGCCATCGCCGCCGTTGTAGAAAATCTTCTTAACAAAGGCGAAGTAGCCTTTCCTTTCGATGATTCTGCATATTTCGGGAGGCGTGTAGGGAGTGTAATCTAACGTATAGCAGATAGAGCGCGACGTTTGATAGGGGCCGCAGTCTAGTAGCACGTAGGACCCGCCGTTCTTTTTTAGCATGTTGCGAGTAAACGTTATCTTATCTGGTATCTGTTTCGGTGTTGCCATAATAATAACCTCCTGATGTCTAGAGATTTCCGCGGCGCATTTCGCACTCGAGCAGGCTAAAGCCATTGCTGTCATTAACGATAACGCCATGTTCTGCTGGATCGTAAGACCCGCTAAATCCGTGCCCGAGCGGTTTTCCTTTAAAATAGACGCTGTAACCCATTAATGGACAGCTATAGAATCTAATTTCACCCAGATTCGAATTCGCCAATGGAGCCATAGCGCGATAATCTACGCTAATCCCTATGCTAGCCGCGTCATCAGGTGAGATGACCACGGTAATAGGCGGAATATTCGTAGAAATTGATGAATGTGTCCCGTTATCGATTGCGAATGTCAGGTATGGCTTTTCGCTATCGCCTCCGAGATAATCCATAAATTCAGGCGTTACAAACGGCGAAATGTCCTCGATGATGCGCGCTACTGGCCACCCCTTGGGATAGCTATCGCTTTTTGCTCGCTCGTAATCCGGCAGGATGTTAATGCATCCGCCTGAGTTTTCGAGCATTTCTCGAGTAACCGTAATGTGGCTTAACGGCGTGACGAAGAGATCTAGTCCCTCAAGTCCCTCAAGTGGCGAACGCAACTTGTTAGTCTTCTCGAGATGAGCCTGCAATTCGTCGGCGAGGAGGTTGAGGCCCCTATCGTCAATGATTTGGAACTCGGCATTCGGTATTTCGACGCGTTGGCATTTGGCGCGATTAAAACCGCAAACCTTAACGTCTTTTTCGTCGAGCATGAAGTGCGAAGAGTCGAAGCAGACAGTATCATCTTTGGGGTTATCTGAATTTGGAATGCCGATAGGATGATCGCCGTAGCAAAAGGCTTGGTATGTGCCCGAACTGCTAAACTCAATCATTCCCAAATAGCTATTGGGGCTCGGCTTTGAAATGCTAAGATATGCCCAATTACTCTCGTGGTACCACTTTAGCTCGACTGAAGACAGTTTCGTGATAATGACTCGAACGTGTTCGGATATGTTCATACAGTTGTATGAATAGGCGAACGCAAGGAGGTCATTATCTGCAATAATCTGCTTCAACCTAGCATTAATGAAACGATTGATATCCGTAAAAAATATGCAGCGACTTAGCTGCTGCTCGCGTTTCGTGAGCTTAGCTCTGGGGGCGTTAACGCGACCGCCGCCTGATGGAACTTCTTCGGGCGGGATTGCGGTTACGACCTTAGAGTGAGACTCGAAGAAACCTTTCGTGATGGTTATTACCTGATTTTGGTAGCTCATGATAAATCCTCCTAATGTACGACAGTATAGTATCCTCATACTATAGCACAAAGTTAGGAAAAGTCAAAAATGCCCGCCGGTTATTGGCGGGACATTTTTAAATACTTAACTACCTTGATATTTTTCCTCGCTACCTCCACAAGTACAGTTCGGGCAGTGTCCGTCGCAGTACGAGTCGTCAATATAACTAAGAATTTCGTATCCAAACCCATTCTTCTTTTTTAGTGACAGAAGGAGATCTTTGCAGTTGGCGAACTCAATAGTCGCTACGGGTGGTGTTCCGGGGATAGGTTCGCCGAAAAGCAATACTTCAAAGTTTCCTTTGTAGACGTAGAGACGTAAGTAGACCGCCGTTTCGAGGCTAGCGAATTCGCGATGCATAGCAATTCCAAGAATCCCATAACCGTCATTGAGTAGCGGTTTGTCGGCATCGAAATCGGCAGGGATAATTCCGGCCTCAATTAATGCGTCACGGAAGTCATTGTTGTCACCTGCGAGATAATCGGAGAGTGACTCGAGTCCATCGAAGAAATTTAGGACGATTCGACGTTTTCCATATTCGTCATTTGCATCGGGGTCACCGTTCAGAACGACCTCAAACATGTCTTCGCTGACGGGGAAATCCGCAGGCGAGAATTCGAGCTTTGCGACGCCCTGGTCAATACCAATCTCGTTGTTAAGTTGTTGTTTTTCCAAAAGTACCATATTTTCACCTCCAAAAGTGGAATATATGCGTGCTATTATGGCATAAAATGGGGAAAAATGCAAGACTAGACTGTTTGCCGCGAAAAACAGAGAAAAACCGCTTTACTTTATTTGCAGAATCGTATAAAATATACGCATACATAGCTTTGGGCTGGTTAATATTAGTGCCCAAAATTATTAAAAATAATAAGGAGAATAATAAAACTATGGCAGATTTTGACCGTAGCAAACCGCATATCAATGTCGGTACCATGGGTCACGTTGACCACGGTAAAACTACTTTGACTGCTGCTATCACTGCTGTTCTCGCGAAGAAACTTCCTTCCGAGATCAACAAGCCAGTCGCTTACGACCAGATCGATAACGCTCCAGAGGAAAAGGCTCGTGGTATTACCATCGCTACTTCCCACCAGGAGTACGAATCTGAAAAGCGTCACTACGCTCACGTCGACATGCCAGGCCACGCCGACTACATTAAGAACATGATTACCGGTGCTGCTCAGGTTGATGGTGCTATTCTCGTCGTTGCTGCTAACGATGGTGCACTTCCACAGACCCGCGAGCACGTGCTTCTCGCTCACCAGGTGAACGTTCCAAAGATCATCGTCTTCTTGAACAAGATGGACCTCGCTGATCCTGACCTCGTCGAACTCGTCGAGGAAGATATCCGCGACCTTCTCGAGAAGAACGGTTTCGATCGCAACTGTCCAATCATCAAGGGTTCCGCAACCAAGGCTCTCGAAGGCGATCCAGCCAACGAAGACGCTGTCATGGAACTCGTCAAGGCTATGGACGAATACTTCGATATTCCAGAGCATGATCTCGACAAGCCATTCTTGATGCCAATCGAGGATGTCTTCTCCATCAAGGGTCGTGGTACTGTTGCTACTGGTCGTATCGAGCAGGGTACTGTCCACATCAACGACGAAATTGAAATCGTCGGTCTCAAAGACACTCAGAAGTCTGTCGTTACCGGTATCGAGGCCTTCCACAAGACTCTCGATCAGGGTCAGGCAGGTGACAACGCTGGTCTTCTTCTCCGCGGTATTGAGCGCGAGCAGATTGAGCGTGGTCAGGTTATCGCGAAGCCAGGTTCTATCACTCCACATACCGAGTTTGAGGGCCAGGTTTACATCTTGAAGAAAGAAGAAGGCGGTCGCCACACTCCATTCTCCAACGGTTACAAGCCACAGTTCTACTTCCGCACCACCGATGTTACTGGTGAGGTCGAACTTCCAAAGGACAAAGAGATTGTTATGCCTGGTGATACCGTCACCTTCAGCGTCAAGCTCAATGCTCCTATCGCTATGAACGACAATGACCGCTTCGCTATCCGCGAAGGTGGCCGCACCGTCGGTTCTGGTGTTGTTACTAAGATTGTTAAGTAATTAACCTTCTTATAAAAAATATCCCTCAGCCATGGGGGATATTTTTTGAGCAGTTAAAACCGCCCAGTGGTTAGCTGGGCGGCTCGAGGAAGGCAATTAGCTGCCGACGGAGTCGAGCTCTTTGATGCACGTAAGTACATTAATAAGAGCGTCGAACTTCGAATAATCGATAGACAAGGTAGAACCCGAAGACATTTTAAGCGGGCATGCGAGGCATGAAGACTTAACAGCCTTCAAGCTCAGGACTGTTCCGACATTATCGCGGATAATAATATCGACTTTATCAGGTCTAGGCGGCTTGAGCAGGGCCATGTCTTCTCCGAATACGGGCATATATGTCATGCCATTACCGGGATTATAGACGATGTAGTTGACCCTTAAGTTTCCGTCTACCTGCGCGACATTATCGTGCTGCTCTCTGTTGAGAACTGCGATAACCTCCGGAATCGTCACTTCGCGAGTGATGTCTGCTACGAAACGATTCCCATCTACCTGTTCGCGTGTCTTGAAAATTGCCATGTGCGATTTCCTCCTGAAATGAACTATTCTGCCCATACAGGCAGAACGTATCCAACAATTATAGCCATAAAATCGCGTGCTGTCAATAGCTGGCATAAAGAAAGCCGCTCATTAAATGGAGCGGCCATCAATTTAGAGCAGACTCAGGATCTTGATCAGATAACCAATCTTGTCGTCGTCGATAACGAGACCCGTATTATTCGGGTCAAACACATGATAATTCCCGCACCCGTCTGACAGCAAGTCTAAGACGTCGTAGAAATCATCGGCGGGGTCGTCGCTTCCTTCCGGACGATGATCGATAGTAAGCATAATGACTTCGCCCGCTTCTCCAGGCTCGTCGGCTTTACTTCCGTCCTCGTTGAAGAAGGGGTATTCTTCGGTCGGAATCTCTTCGGGCTCAGCATCTTCGTTCAGAAAATCTTCGTCGATTTCTGCAAAAGGCGGCAAATCGCCTTGCGCATCATCGTCGTCATTACCGACCTGTAGGATGTAGGCGGCATTGAGACAAGAGGCGTCAGTACGCTGTTCTACGCCAGATTCGATGCGATCTTCTAAGATCGGCTCTAAAAATTTAATTAGCTCAGGAGTTCCCATGCCATCGATATAGGTGATGGTGGTGTACCCTGGGTCGTGGATGCAAATAGGGGCCATAATAACCTCCTCGTACAAACGTGGTTATATTTAGTCTTACGTAAGTGCTTTTACAGCTACCACATTCTAGCCCGTAATTATAAATTAAATTTGTTTATATGTCAAGAAGGGGCTACGTATGCATTGACAAAACTCGCAAAATCTGTATAATAACTACATACATATTAAATTGCCGCGAAAAACTCGTGGACACCCCGTCTAGGTGGTATCCGAGGTTACGCGGTTGTAAGAAAGGATTAAGTCCAAATGGCAGAAAAAGCCGAAGGTCTCAAGATTCGTATCCGCCTCAAGGCCTACGATCATCGCCTCATTGACCAGAGCGCAAAGCAAATCGTCGACACCGCTATCCGTACCGGTGCTCAGGTAAGCGGTCCAGTACCTCTTCCAACCAAGCGCTCTTCCTTCACTGTCGTGAAGTCCCCACACGTCTACAAGACTGGCGGTGAAGCTTTCGAAATGAAGGTCCACAAGCGCCTCATTGACGTCATCAACGCTACGCCAAAGACGATTGATTCTCTACAGAACCTCTCGCTCCCAGCAGGCGTTGACGCTGAAATCAAGATGTAATCTGCGTCAGAAAAATCTCTCCTATATTTGGGGAGATTTTTGTTGTCCGACAATTATCCCCTTATGCTAAAATAAGAGTAAATGAGAGGTCCAGAATCATCTGATTTTGATGAAGGCGGAGTAAATCCTCCTGATTTTTCAATCCTCGAAAATGAGCAAATGGAAGGCGACAAGCCCACCAGAGCCGAGCGCATGGCGGCCGCAGAGGCCAAGTGCAAGGAGGCTTACGAGGAAGTTAAAAAACAGGCGGACGAAGCGGGTGTCGAGGTCGAGGAATACATTGAACGATTTTTTGACGAGCAAATCCCAGATGACAAAATAAAACAAGACATAATAGTACAAGAAATCGCCGAAAACTGGGAAGGGTCTATTTTCCAAAAGTATATGCTAGCGCAAGCGCATTGCTGGCCCAGGGGGGATATCTCGATGGTCGGTCCAGCGTTCAACTTCAATGGCTCTACGTGGGATATGATTGAAGAAAAAGCTCTTGAAGACGTAAAAGATCTGCCGTGTGGGCCAGAGGGCGAATATACTATGGCTGAGGTAGCCGGAGCACACTTCTTGATCGAAAAAGACATGGGGTTGACTCGTTATAACTACGACGAAGGCGACCCTGAATTGCTGCGTGATGTTATCGATGCAATGATTGCTTCCCGGCAAAATAGCGACGAAGTGCTCATGTCGTGCGTTAGGTACTCTGATGATAGCACGGGGGTAGTAAAAAAGATATTTGAAGACGGAGGTGAGCAGGCGGCAACTCTAGCAAGTACCATCTGCGATTATGCCACCCAAAAGATCAGCGCAGACAACCAAAAATTTTCCGGTGAGATTGCGAGCTCTTTCATTGTGCGGCCCGAACGTGCTGGAGCTATGGTTTGTTTACTGCCTCTTGAAAAGCGAATGATTCTTGGCGCGACCCTAGACGAAATGTGCTTTAAGCATGGAACATGGGAAGGAGAAATCGAATACATACAGTATCGGCTGGACGGAGGAAATTATTCTGGAGACAAAGAAGACGGTCAGATTGAACAGCGCCTTTCGTTCGAGGCGATTACCGAGATAGTCAAAATGGCCGAAAAAGATGGTAGTAGGGCTGACCGAATAATTTGCGAACACCCTCAGCTAGTAGAAAGGTTTCTCGAAACAGCTTCCAGCGACACGATTCAGTACCTAACTCCATCCGTACTCGACAAGGCCATCCCGCACGGGAAGGAAGCGTACGATTTGCTTCTTGGTATAGACTGGGGCGGAGTGCGAAAAGACATAGTGAAAGCGCTAAGAACGGCTCCTGAAGAATCAGATCAAGATGCGATAAAAAAACTTTGCCTAAAAACAATAATCGCTACGGAGGGGGAAAATGGTAAGTATTACGGAGCAGGTAAAGTCGTACTGCATAATCTTGAAGAGCTATCCGGAATAGCGGGCGACGACAAAAACTTGCTGAGCAGTCTTCTTGGCGCGTCATTACGCGAAGGGCTAAGAGACGAACAGGGGATTAAGGGGCTACTAGGTTATTCAGATGAATTTGTCGAATCACTTCCGGAAGATGACATCAATACGATGGCGCTAAAAAAAATTAGAGGAATTCGCGGAAGTGAATCGAGAAAAATCTATAGCGAACTAGCCAGAAACGCCATGCGCGTAGGGGAGGAATCCGACTCAGATAAAGGCGCTAGAGAAAAACTGGAAGAAATCGACCAATATTTTAATGAAGAAGGAATCGATGTCGAAAAATTAATCGCAGACGGAAGACTGTCCTTCCTTTTTACGAATAAAAAGCTATCAATTTGGAGTCTCAAATATGAGACTTCCGGTATCACCGATGGCCTTTCACAGTTATTGGAAGAGTATTATTCTCTATCAAAATCAACTAAAGAGAAAATGGCTTTCAAGGCCCTTATAGAGAAGGAAAGAGAGGGAGGAGAGAGCATATTATCTCTCGCTGCTGTAAGTGGAGAGCGACGGAAAATTAGTGCATTTTTGACGGCACGAGAAGCCGCGGCGTTTAAGTATTGCAATTTGGTGCCAATTGAAGATTACGACAATCTTGATAAGGATTTTGATGAAGAAGGAAATATGCGAAGATCCTTCGAGCTAAAAATAATTGGGAAATTTTTCAGAAATCCTGTCGAGATAGAACCCTGCAGAAGGATAGTAGAAGATGGCGAAGTAGACGAAGAAAACATTCTCCATGCTATCATGTTTTTTGCTCGCGAGGACTATCAAGATTGGACCAGCAGCAGCGAAGGCCTCCTAAAAATGAAAGAATTTATGCTCAGCGACAAGGGCAAGGCTATGGCCCTCAGGGCAGCTCGAGGTCTATATTTGGATTCAATCAGACACCCAGATGCGGATCACGAAGAGCTTTCGGCTCTAGGGTCGTCCATAGAGAAATTTGGCGGGGCCGGCCCTCTATCGCAAATTTCGGCGTGCCTGATATTCGCAGAACGTCTCATGAAAGAAGGCGATGCTGAGTCTAAGGAGCACACTTCACTGATCGAGCGGCGCTTTAGCGAAGATAAATGGAGTGACCTAGAAAAAGCTTCGTTCTACACTATTTCGGCGGACATACTAAAAGACGGGCCTGATATATACAAAGAGTTTTCGGAATTGTTTTCCGGCGCCCAGCTAGACAAAAGAGAATTCAAGACCTTCGTTAAAGATATATACCCTTTATATAAAGCGAAGCTGCTCTTAATGGGTGATGACCGCGGAACGGCAAAGGAAGACCTTCACAGATTATTATTGCCATTCAGTATGAAGGATTCCGGGCCCGATACCGAAGAGTCTGCGATAGAAATAACGAAAGAGAAGATTCTTGACGAGCTCAAGGGGCTATTTGGAGAAAAATTCGGGATTCGCGATGAGGCATTGCCGCCGTCGTTTAGCGAGAAAGACATCGATGCTTTGAGCCAAGTGATGCTATATCTTGGCAATTTGAGTGGGAGAGACGAGCGAAAACAGGCTATAGTTGGGCTATTCTTGGCACTACAGCTAGGCGAGGGGGATAAATGGAAAGAATTCCGTAGCGGAAAAATACAGGATATTGGCGGCATTATTGACGGCGAGCGCATACCTGGCATAATTGAAGCGGTCGCAAAAAGTCGCGAAAACACACCAATAACATCCGAGAATACGAAGATTGAGGGGGCCGAAAGGCTCGCAGCCTTCTCGGAAGCACTCCAAGAAGATACTTCGACCATTAGCGTCGGGACTATCGACACGGTAGACAAAAAGCTCCAGGCAATTGTTAGCGGTATGGAAGAGTTGACCGATCCAGATCTCTACGCGGACAATTTAGACAAAGCTAAAGTAAATATTCTGAATAAATATAAAGATGAGCCGGAAATAATCGGCAGAGTAGCAAGCAAGCTAAGGCAGCAATCGACCGGCCGGAACGACGAGCAATTCCAGCTAAACGAGCACGAGCAGGAGGTGGCGGATGACCTCTTAAGGATGCTGGCTGAGCACGGAATAGCCCTCGACACCGAGAGTATAGAGGATCATCTCCAAAAAGACATGCAGGCTATAAGCAGGCCATTCAAAATATTGAAATCCGCCGAAAAATACGGGGTTTCAGATCTTATTGCGGAGTTAAATGAAAAAATCGAGCCAAATCCATGGGTTATCGATATATTCTCTAAAATGGGCGAAGAGTTTAAGCCGAGTTCGGGGGCGATTGCAATTGGCGAAGATGTAGGTTACTTGAGGGATTTGCTAAATAAAAACGAACAAAAGCTGACAGACGATGAACGTAAGCAGGTGGAAGCTTATCTTGACGGGCTAGATGACGTACTAGGCAAGATGGACGAGGTATACGAAAAAGTGCTGTCGAGCTATATGAAACTAAAAGAAAGAGCGGACCCAACCGACAGAGAAAAATCTGGAATATTTGCGGAAGTCGATAGAACAGTAATGGGCACGAGAGAAAAGCGAGTGTTTACGACTAAGTGCACCGGCGATTTAGTTACCATACTCGCAAATATTAGAGCATGCCTTAACGCGAGATCTAGCACTGGTTTCAATAATGATACGGACCTTTCATTTGGTGAACCATATAAATTCTTTGTTTGCTCAAAAGAGAACGAATCCTCGAAATCTAGTATTTCGGACCAGATAGTGCACTTTGTCCCAGTAGAGGACGACGGCGGGAAAAGGATGAGTTTTGTCATGGATAAAATATATGGAAGCGCTACTAAAGATATACTTGTGGCGCACATTAGCACGGTAGTCAAGAAAGCAAAGGCCCTAAAAGAACAATTCCCCGAGGTGCCTATAACGGTTACAATTCCAATCTCGACTAATACAGCAGGATTCTCGCCGAGTAGTCTGGAAGGCATCCTTGGTGAGATGGGGGTCGAGGAAGTTCGAAATATAGAAGCCGTAGCCAATGAACCGAAGTCCGGCTTCTCCGATCACTATATCGAGTACGGGCCTGATAGCCCACGTCAAGCCGGCCCTCGTCAGTTCTCCGGTATCGAGATAGTCATCTAGCATTGACAAAATAGCTAGAGTATGCTATAATAGTACCAAGGGGTGTATGCAGATAGCGTATGCCCATTTTTTAATTTCAAAAAAACAGAGAAAAACCGTTGACAAAACCCCTGTAGTCGTGATACAATACCGAGGTATATTATCAAATAAACGTCACTTTGGCGCAAGAGGTAAGGTCCATGACCGCGCAGGCGTGGATACCACTCATAAGCCAAATGATTTTAATGGGAAAGGACGCCCACAGATGAAAATCATCCTCGGCACCAAGATTGGTATGACCCAGATCATCGGCGACGACGGTGTAGTTACCCCTGTAACTATCCTTCAAGCCGGCCCATGCACAGTGACTCAGACTAAATCTGTCGAAAAAGACGGATATAGCGCTGTTCAGGTGGCATATGGTCAGGGTAAGAATCTGAGCAAGGCCGTGTCCGGACACGTTAAAAAATCCGGAAAAGATATCAACCCTAAGTACATCCGTGAGTTCCGCGTCGACGAAATTCCAGAGGAAATTACCCTCGGTAGCGAATTGACCGTCGCAGAATTCAGCCTTGGCGACAAGGTTCAGGTCACGGGTACGAGCAAGGGTAAAGGTTTCGCTGGTACTGTCAAGCGCCATAACTTCCAAGAATCCCGCAATACGCACGGTTTCAAGGGGGATATCCGCAAAGTTGGTTCCATCGGTTCCATGTACCCACAGAAGGTTTTCAAAGGTAAAAGAATGGCTGGCCGCATGGGTCATGACCAGGTTACCGTTAAGAACCTCGTCGTATCTTACATTGACTCGGATAACAACCTTATTGGTCTCAAGGGAGCAGTCCCTGGTCCAAACAAAGGTCTCGTAATGGTGGAGGGAAAGG
>CAMZEA010000024.1 GCA_947305655.1 uncultured Candidatus Saccharibacteria bacterium
CAGATATAGACCGGCTCGAAAAGAGGCGGTGTTTTTAAGCCCAGCGCCCGGCAGATTCGGCGCAGAAAGGATCCAAATGGATTTAGATATTAAGCAGATGGTTGCGATGGTTGACATCGTGGCAGAAGAAAAGAATCTTCCAAAAGAAGTCGTGATTGACGTGATTGAGCAGGCGATTGCCGCTGCTTGGCGCAAGGATAATGGCGACAAGGATATGAACGTCCGTTGCGAGCTCGACCTCAACACTGGCGACGCGAACGTTTACATTTCCCGCGAAGTCGTCGAGGATGATGTCGCCTATATCCCAGCAACCGAAATCCCGCTCAAGGAAGCTAAAGGCAAAAAAGTCGGCGACACCGTCGAAGAGAAGGTCAAGGTTACCGGCTTTGGCCGTGTTGCATCGATGACCGCAAAGCAGGTCGTCACCCAGCGTCTCCGTGAAGCAGAGCGTGATGCCGTACTCGCAGTCTTCGAAGACCGCGTCGGCGAAGTCGTGAACGGTACGATTGTCCGCGTCGAGCCAAAGCTCGTTCGCATCGACCTCGGCAAAGCTACTGGTATTATGCCAAAGTCTGAGCAAATCGAAGGCGAATATTACGCCGTCGGTTCCCGCGTCAAGGTTCTCATTAAGGAGATTGAGCGCAATGAGCGCGGCGCACAGCTTATTCTTAGCCGCGGCAGCTCTGAATTCATCGAGTATCTCTTCCGCCAGGAAGTTCCAGAAATCGAGAGTGGCGCCGTCGAAATCAAGGCAATTGCTCGCGAGGCTGGTCGCCGCACGAAGATTGCCGTTGCCGCTACTGCGCCTGGCATTGACCCAGTCGGTACCTTCGTCGGCGGTCGCGGCGTCCGCGTCCAGGCCGTTATGAATGAAATTGGCGAGCGTGAGAAAATCGATATCGTCAACTGGAGCGACAACATTTCCGAATACATCCGCGAAGCCCTCAGCCCAGCAGAAATTCAGAAAGTCGAAATCGAAGATAAGAAGGCTACGGTTTACGTTTCTAAGGATCAGCAATCGATTGCAATCGGTCGCGTCGGCCAGAACGTCCGCTTGGCTTCCAAGCTTACCGGCTACGACATCGACGTCGAGGTTGCCAAGGCCCCAGAGAAAAAGAAGAAGAAAAATGTCGAGGACTCCCTCCTCTCCGCTATCGAAGAGGAAGGCGAAGAAGAGTAATTCGCTTCATGCAAAAATACCCCTTTTGCCGGGGGTATTTTTTATTCTTCGTTTTCTTCCGTCTTCTTACATTCAGGACGGTCGCCGTTATAGATGCCTGATTTTTCGATATCTTGCATGGCCTGCTCATTCTCGCAAGCCGCTTCGCTGCCCGTCAATGTTTTGCCGCCAGCGATATGGTCAATCATGACTTTTGCGAACGCGCCTATAGCGATTATCGCGATGATTATAATCACTACAATGACAATTTTGTTTGCCGCCGAGCGGTCGTAATCAGAGTATTTCATTTGAGGCTATTATAGCGCTTATGATTTATCTTTTTCAAGCTCCTCAAACTTCGCGCGCATAGTTGGGTTGCCGCGCGTGAGGCGCTTGATGGACAAATCATCCAGTTTGCCCTCGGCAATAGCGAGATGCTTGTCAGACATCATGAGCGCGTCGCGCGTCTTTTCTAGGTCTTTGATAGCTTTATTAATCTGCTCAATTGCCTCGAGGTGTTTCTTGCCGGCGTTTTTCATTGTGTTGGCCCAGCTAGCTTTCCACTCGTTCATATCGTTTTCGAAATTCGAAATATCAATGTCCTGATTGCGGACGGTCACCAGTTCTTTCTTGTACTTCATCGAATTTAACGCGGCATTTCGAAGAAGCGTAATAATCGGGATAAAGAACTGCGGGCGAATGACATACATTTTTTCGTACTTATACGAGACGTCCACGATGCCGGCATTATAGAGCTCACTATCGGCTTCAAGGAGACTGACAAGGACGGCATACTCACACTTCTTTTCTTTGCGATCCTTGTCGAGCTCTTTAAAGAAGTCCTCGTTCTTATGCTTCGTAGCGGTAGTTTCGTTCTCGTTCTTCATCTCAAACATGATCGATATTATTTCGTTCCCCGCCTCGTCGCACTCGCGGAAGATGTAGTCGCCCTTACTGCCGGTGCGGGCATCATTATCCTTTTCGAAATAGGCGTTCGGGAAAGCCGCCATGCGGATTTGGTTGAAGCTATTCTGGCAGTGCTGCTCCAGAGTCTCGCCGATCATCTTCGTACTGAGCTTAGCCTTCATATCTTTGAGCTGCTGAATTTCGTCATCCTTGAGTTTCAAGGCACCTTTATACTGCGCGACAATGGAAGTTTCACGGAGTTGCGCCTCGTTTGTCTTCGACTTCAAATCGTTCGCGAGTTGGTCGCGCTCTTTTTCGACCGGCGCGAGCGCTTTTGTAATAGCGAGCTCTTTTTCAGTCTCGGCGGCCTTTAGCTTAGCCTTTAGTTGCTCGATTTCGGCTTCGCTTTTTGCGAGTGCCAACTCTTTATCTGCGTTAGCCTGTTTTTTCGAAGCCTCTAATCGGGAATGAAGTTCATTTTCAAATTCGGCGCCACGAACCTGGCTCAAAATATCTGCATAGCTCGCGTCGTCGACCTTAAAAGTTGTGCCACATTTTGGACATTTTATCTCTGACATATTATTATTATAGTATGAATGATAAAGATGTAAAAATCCTAGCAGTCGTAGGCATGAGTGGCAGTGGCAAATCTACCGCAATCGACTATCTAATTGAAAAGAAAATTCCTAAAATCTATTTCGGCGGCATCATCTATAAAGCAATGGCCGAGGCCGGAATCGAGCGCACCGAAGACGGTGAAAGCGAGAAAAAGTTCCGCGAAGAAATCCGCGAGAAAGAAGGCAAAGATTTCGTCGTGAAGCGCGCAATCGCCGAAGCGAAAAACCTGATTGCTGCAGGGCAAAAGCGCATCGTACTCGACGGCGTCTACACTTGGTCCGAGTACAAAATCTTGCGCAAAGAATTCCCTACTGAAATGACCGTCGTCGCGATCGTCGTACCAAAGGCCCTACGCCGTAAGCGCCTCGCCGAACGCCCAGAGCGTCCATTCAATGCACAGCAGGCCGCCGAGCGTGACCGCTCCGAAATCGAGAACCTCGAAAAAGGTGGCCCGATTGCAATTGCCGATTACTACGTCGACAACTCCGGCACGATTAAAGAGTTCCATGAAAACTTTGCGAAACTCTGCAAAGAAATTGGTTTTATCGACTAATGCCAAAAGAACTACAAATCCCGAACCGCGAAGCCGAGCTCGTGCTAAACGAGCTTCGGACGACTTTAGACCTCGCGGGCGACGTGGTGGAATTTGGCTGCTACGAGGGCGACACATCGATACTGCTTGCTGACGTCTTGCGCGACCAGCCGGACAAGTGGCTTTACCTTTACGATTCCTTTGAGGGGCTGCCAGAAAAGACCGCCGAAGATAAGTCGGCGGACGGTTGGCGTTTCCAGGCCGGCGAGCTCAAAGCTTCACCGGAAACCGTACGTAGCAAATTCAAAAAATACGATTTACCAGATCCAGTAATTGTCAAGGGCTGGTTCAACGAACTTGATAATTCCGATTTGCCGAGTACTATTTCCTTCGCTTTGCTCGATGGCGATTTTTATGAATCAATCAAGACTAGCCTCGAGCTTGTCGCGCCACGCATGGTTGCTGGCGGCGTAATCGTTGTCCACGATTATCGCAATGCGCGTTTGCCTGGTAGCGGTCGCGCCGTCAACGAATTTCTGTCTGAGCACAAAGACGAATACGTTTTCCGCATTGCCGCCACGATGGCGATTATGGTTAAAAATTGACTTTTGCGCCAAGTGTGATATAATATAAGGATATACAGAAAAGGGGGTGTATTGTATGGGTAAAAAGACATATTGGGTCAAAGAAAGACCCATAAGTGATTTGGAGATTAAGCTAAAGGCCGGACTTTTAACGAGCAGCGTCATATTCGCCATCCTATGGGGGGCGTCAGGAGCTATGCTTAACGAGTACAGGACCGATTCTATTCGCGATGGGATCTATTATGCCATCATCTTCATTCACCGCTACTCTGTCTGGGTGGCAATAATCTGCTTTGTGGTTTTGCTCGTCTGGTCAATCATCGAAGAAATCCAGGAGAGCAAAAACCCAAAGAACCCAAAATATTTATCATAAGAATGGGAGCCGCGAGGCTCCCTTCTTTTTATTCGACAATATACGGATCGTATTTGCTGCCCGAACCAGACGAATACTCAGTGCCCGGTTTTAGAGTGACAACCGGACGAAGGTAATCTTGTTCATAGGTACCGTGCGTGCGCCAAGTACCATCGCGCATCGTGACCATGCCGGCATAATTCCAGCCATACACCATCGGCGACATCGACCAGGCGTTAACGTTAGTATATAGGTAGTTATTGGCTGTACCAGTGCTATAGGTCGTGACTGGGATACCGGCGAGAGCGATTTCGTCAGACGTAATAAGGCCAACTTTGTACTTCAGCTTGCCGTTGCCATTTGCTTCGGATTTCGTAAAGGAATCTCTAACATTTGGACACTCGAGCGCCGGCTCTGAATAGCCCTCCGTGAAAGCCTTGAGCGCGTTACGCCAGTCGGCCGTCGAGTAGCTCTGGTCAGCGTACAAGCCATTCTCAGGGGAAGCGTTACTATTTTCGCCCGCGAGAGATCCCGAGCCAAATAGGCGCTCATTGCAATAGACAGCGTCTTCGAGATCGTCCTCAAGGGCGCTCAGGCCACTATTGGCGAACCACGTCTCGACGGTTCTTTTTGCAATACTATCATTATCATTTCTAAACATGGCGTCTTTTGCGGCCTCAATGTCTTCGTACCCATTTAGCGGAAGATAATAAATGGTGCTTTCGTATGAGTACGAAAGGATATAGGCGATTTGCGTATTACTGCAGGTCGCGGCACCGTTCGTGCAGAAATAGTGGTAGCGCACGGCGGCTTCTAGGCGCTTGTCGCCCCAAGTACCAGTGACCGATTCGCCCTCGTCGGTATTTAGGATATAAGTATTGCCGTCTTTTGAAATGTTATTCGAAAAGACAATCGTGCGCGAGCCGGGGTTCATGGACTGCGCATTAATAACTGCGCCATACATGTAGCCGATATGAGCAGGCGACATCGAGCTATCATTAAAGCGATAAACGGACTGGTTGATTGTTCTGCCGACGCCAGTTGCAAGACATTGCTTCTTGCCGTCAACGGTCGTCGGGACGCCGTTGTATATAATCTTTGTGCCGCCAGTATAAGTCGTGCGTATCATGACCCAGCAATAGTTCCCCCAAATCACATTATTATTGTCGAGTTCTCCGCGGTAATAATAGATTTTTTGGCCATTTTCCGTATATTCGCCAACGCCATTGCCGTTTGCGATTTCGACATCATCTGACTCTTTCGCTTCTTTTGCGAAGTTTATGCGAAAATTCGTCGGCTGATTCATCTCGTTTTCGATAATATGCGCGACCGTCGGCTCCCATTTTTCGCTCGCATCTGCCTGAATAGTTTGAATATTCGCATCAACATGGAACTTTGCATTGGCGTAAGGACTGTCGCCCGTCACGGCAGTCTTGCCGTCATTGCTATAGCTCACGGCACCAGTCAAATTAGCATTACAGCTGAGCGATACGCTATCTATGAGTGGTTCGGTGGTCGCATTTGGCGCGAGATTAGTCTTGTATGTATACCAGCCGGCTTTTAATTCCCAATAGTTTTCATAGCCATCATGAAAGTTAATCGAGGTGAGCTTCTGACCATTTTCGACGAGATCAGGCAAATCATTGCCATTTTCATCCTTCCAGTAGTCGTTGAGTTTAATGCGAACCGAAACGTCGACACTGCTCCTATTTGTTACGGAAATTGTTTTTGATGCCACGTCGCATGGCTGCCAGTTATTCGGACTGACAAAAGATTCCGTCGTCTCGACGCGATAGGTCGCCATATTAAATTGGTTGCCAAATGTAGATGAGGTTGCGTAATATGCAATCGTACCGCCAACAGCAAGAAGCGCAATGACGCCAACGATAGCGATAAGCGATTTTTTATTCTTCATTTTGACCTTTTTGTTTTTAGAAGCTTTGTTTTATCTTAGCATAAGAGGAAAAGAAACGCAAGAGGCGCGCTTTCGTGTTAAACTAAATATATGGATATGCGCGGCCGCAAAGAGGTGGATTTTTCTAGCTATATTTTTGACGTCGACGCAAAGAAAGGCCTCACCGAAGAACAGGCACGCAAGCTAAAATATGTCGGCCTCGCAAACACTGCCGTCAAGCCGCCTTCAAAGTCCATAAAGAAAATTATCGCGACGAATACTTTTACTTATTTCAACTTCGTCTTTCTTGCACTCGCAGCGATTCTTTGCTCCGTCCATTCATATCGCGACATTACGTTTTTGCCAGTCATTATCGCTAACACATTGATCGGCATAGTGCAGGAAATCCGCGCGAAGATTACGCTCGATCGTCTCAATATGCTCAATGCGCCAACCGCTTCCGTCATTCGCGACGGACGCGAGCGCAAAATCAATGCCGAATGGCTCGTATTAAATGACATCGTCGTATTCCGCGCAGGCAATCAAATTCCGGCCGATGCGCAAATCGTTTCGGGCGAGGCCGCAGTCAATGAGTCGTTGCTCACAGGCGAAGCCGACGAGATCAAAAAAGGCGTCGGCGATCAACTATTATCCGGCAGCTTCATCGTTTCTGGCGAATGCCGCGCAAAGTTGACAGCAGTCGGTGCACAGTCGTATATATCACAATTAACTCTGCAGGCCAAGCGCATCAAAACAAAGGAACAGTCTGAAATTATTCGTTCACTCAACCGCATCGTGACGATTGCCGGTATCGCGATTATTCCGATTGGCGGGTTCATTTTTGTCCAACGTTATTTCTTTGAGCAAGCTGGTGCAGAGTCCGCCGTCCAGTCAGCAGTGGCCGCCGTGATTGGCATGATTCCAGAAGGCCTATTCTTGCTTTCTAGCATCGCGCTTGCAATTTCCGCAATCAAACTCGCGCAGAAAAAAGTTCTGCTTCACGATATGAAGAGTATCGAGACACTTGCGCGCGTCGATGTGCTCTGCGTCGACAAAACCGGCACCATTACCGATACGACGATGAAGGTGATGGATTTCTATCCGCTCGGCAAGCAGAAGCGCGAAGAAATTATGACGGCAATCAGCGACTTCGCTATAGCACAGAGCGCAGATAACGCGACTATGGAGGCGCTGAAGGCTTATTTCGTGAACGGCTCGAATCGAAAAGTCAAATCGGTCTCCGGGTTCTCTTCCGAGTTCAAATATAGCGGCGTCAATTTCGAGAACGGCAGCTACGTACTCGGAGCACCAGAATTCTTGCTCGGCGATAGCATTAAAAAATACGCCAGCGAAATCGAGAAACACAGCCGCAAGGGTTACCGCGTATTGCTCTTTGCAAAATATGCCGGAAATGCAGATGGCAAAAAATTAACCGGCAAAGTTACGCCACTCGCGCTAATCACGCTCATGAACCCAGTCCGCGAAACGGCGCCAGAAACTTTCCGCTACTTTGCCGAACAGGGCGTAGAGATCAAGGTTATTTCCGGAGATAATCCACTCGCAGTTTCCGAAGTCGCGAAGAAAGCCGGTATCAAAAACGCCGATAAGTATGTCGACGCGTCAAAGCTCGCCACAAAGAAAGACATCGCCGATGCGATGAAAAAATACACCGTCTTTGGGCGCGTCACACCAGACCAAAAGCGCATGTTCGTGAAAGCCTTGCAGAAGCAGGGCCACACAGTCGCAATGACCGGCGACGGCGTGAACGACGTACTCGCTTTGCGTGACGCAGATTGTTCCGTCGCGATGGCGAGCGGCAGTGACGCTGCGACACAGGCCGCGCAATTGGTGCTCCTTGAATCGGATTTCTCGCGCATGCCAGAAGTCGTACTAGAAGGTCGCCGCGTCGTCAACAACCTCGAACGCAGTGGCAGCTTATTCCTCGTAAAGAATGTATTCTCGTTCCTTACCGCAGTCTTTGCAATCGCCTTCGCGATTACTTATCCAGTGCTGCCGCGCCAGATTTCGTTCGTCGCGATGTTCACGATCGGCATCCCCGGCTTCTTGTTATCGCAGGCGCCAAACCACGATTTAATTCGTGGCAAGTTCGTCAGCAACATTCTTCGCCGTTCCGTACCGGGAGGACTGACCGATTTAATCCTCGTCGGCCTATTCGCTATGCTCTGCGCCGTCTTCCATACGCCGGCCGAAGACATCGGCGTATGTTCAACTATTCTACTGCTGCTAGTAGGTCTGCAGATGGTTTACCGCGTGGCCAAGAAGCCGCTCGGCTGGTATAAGCGCGGCATCTTAGCGCTTTGCGCACTCGGCGCGGTTCTAGGCTGCGTCGTACCATTCTTCGCCTGGTTCTTCGGTATAGGTCCAGTAGCGCCGTCGTCAATTTCACTCACGATTCTACTCGGCGCCGCTTCGATTCCGCTGCTATTCTTCGTTGGCAAGTTCGTAGATTATTGCTGGACAATTCCAGGCAAGATAAAAGCGAGAAACAGAGCATGAAAAAGAACCGCCTAAAAATCTATTTAGTTTTCAATATCATCATTGCGATTCTCGAAAGCATCGGACTCACAATGGCAACGCTGAACCGCCGCGAGACAACGTTCCAATATTATACGCAGCTCAGCAATTTATTCTTGCTCATTACATCGATTATCAATGCCGTCTTCGCCGTTCGCGTCTTGGCCGGCAAAAAGAAAGTCATGCCACGCATCGCGAATCTTCTTTCCTACTCTGCCATCTGCACAACTACCGTTACATTGTTCGTCGTACTATTCGTACTGTCTTGGATGGCCGGCGATTTAGTCTGGATTCTCACGAGTGGCTCGATGATATATACGCATACGCTCTGCCCGATCCTCGCAATTATCATGTTCACCTGCTTCGCGCCAGAAAGACTCGGGAAACGCGCTGCCCTATTCGCACTCATGCCAACCATTGCCTACGCCATCGTCGCAATGATTATGAATATTGCAAGATTATGGTACGGCCCATATCCGTTTCTACTCGTCTATGAACAGCCCGTCTGGGCTTCGATTGCCTGGTCGATCGGCATTTTAACAGGCGCCTACGGAATCGCACGCGCCCTGTTAATACCTAATTTGAAAAAGTAATTTCTACTCTTGCGGTTTTGCCTCGCCACCGAGTTTTGTGACTATGCTGCGCATTTTTGATAGCGATTCCTCGGCTCCTTCCGGTTCCTTTTTCTCGGCCGGCTTTTTATTATGCTCAAAATCATAATACTTCGTCAATGCGGGCTCGAGGTTGTCCGCAAGGACCTCAAGGCCGCCGGCGATAGACGCGAGTGTTTCGTCGTTAATTTCGTGAGCAGCCTCTCTAGCGGCCTGTTCTACTCCTACCGCACGCTGCAGTAGTTCACGATAATTGCTGAAGCGGCTATTTTCCTCGTCAACTAAACCCTCGAGAGAATAAGTTCCAAACTCGTCATCATCCCTCTTCACAACGTCTTCTGGGTTTTTCTTCGTTTTATCGAATGCCTTGAGCGTCGCGATGAGACCCGTATCAGAGGACATTACAAGTAACCCGCGGGACGCATCATTATCGGCCTTCATGCACTGATCGAGTCTGTCAACGAGCCGCTCGACTCTCCTCTTCATGATTGAGGTGCATTGGTGCATAAATTCTTCTTTTTCTAGCAGCTTAGCGCCCTCCGCGATTCTGTCGCCGCTATATAGACCAATGATCTGCTTCTGAATCTCGCCATTAACCTTTTCTTGGTACTCGGCGTCGTTATTCTCTGTCTCATTTTTCGCATCCGGATCAGGCGTGCCAAACTCCGGTAAATCTTTAAATTCTAGAGGTTTTGGCGAAGGTTCGCCGGCTACAGGCATGGGTTCGACATCAGGGCCGGCGTTTGCGATTGCGGCTTCAGCATTTTTCGGTTCGTCTTCTGCAACTTTCTCAGCAGTATCAATGGCCCCCTCGCCAATCTTTTCTGCCTGCTCTTCAGAAATATCCTCATTTACTTCATTCTGGTCTGGTTTGAATTCCGGATTACCCATTTTTATTTTTGTCCTTCTTAATTAAGAATAAGATAGCATAAGATAGCGCTTATGTCAATCGCTAACAGATGCGCTTCTTCGCCCATTCTGGCGGGTCCATCTCGAAATTAATAATCGGCGTATGGAGATTAATAATATCCATGTCGATGTCATAATAGTGCTGATAGATTTTATCGACGGCGCCAAACTCCGCATCTTCTTTCTTAAATCCTAGCTTATCAGCAACAGCCCAAACCTCTTCTTCGGTATTCCCCTCAATCTCGATATAGGTCGGGATCCACGGCCAAGTATCAATAGTAATCTCAACATTATCGAGGACCCAGGTTTCGCGAAGCGTCTCCTGATTGGCCTTCATCTCAAGGCCGCAAGCCTTCAGAAACTTCACTGCGCCATCATAATCGTTGACGGTGAGATTTATTTCTTTGCAACCAAGAATAGAGTTGTCGTCAATGTAATTTTTATAGGTCATGACGATTTTGTCGCCCTCATCGCGCACGCGCGCATAGGTATTTGGGCCAGTATCGAAAATCGTACGGCGCATTTTGACCTCGGGCGCGAGTAGCTGGGCGCCGGCGGCCTTTAGCTTCTTGCGGATGTCCGTTTTGTCGATATCTAAATATTTGGCTTCGATTTCATTATTCATATAAACTCCATTATAATATAAGTATGAAAATCGATACTAATGCCCCATACCAAGTACCAAAAGAATACGAAGCAAAGAAAGTCGGCGAACCGAAGATGAAGAAATCCTCCGTCTTCATGGTCGTCCTCGGCACGATCTTGATTTACGCCGCGATGGCAGCCGTGGTTGTCGCCATTGTCTGGGGCGTCGTCTATGGCATCTCAAAAATCTCAGAGAGCGCCAACAATGCTCCGGCTGAAAGCCAAAGCTCAAGCCAAGAAGCCAACGAAGCCTAGTCTCGTGCTAATAGCCAATCACGCGCTTTTGACCAGTGACAATATCCCAGATTGTTTGCTCTGTTTTGATGCAAACGTCAGGACAGGCTGCATATAGATCACCTTCGCAAGCTGAATCGCAATCGTTATGCGAAACCGGAACGAAGAATACGATAACCGCCAAAACGGCGAGGATAG
>CAMZEA010000025.1 GCA_947305655.1 uncultured Candidatus Saccharibacteria bacterium
TTTTGCAGACCTCTGCGTAACTGCTCCGCCAACGCACCATGGCTCTATTTTAGCAAAGGTCTGGCAAAAAAATAAGTCCCTTTCGCATGAGACTCATTTCAAATTGTCTGGATCAACTCTCAGTAATCCCGACAAACACCTCTTGCTTATTATTTTAGACGCTAGCATTTTATTCGTCAACATTGACTTTTTCGTGTTTTATTGTGTTATATAGTCGTGAGTTAACAGGGGTAGAGGGCCGAAAATCTATTTACTTTTCGCCGGAATATTGCAGAATATATTATTGATAAAAGCACGAGTAATAAGGTAAAATAGAACCAATAAAGGAGGTTTATGGGAGAAAAACGAGAAGGTTTGAAATTCTATCGCTGCAACACTTGCGGTAACTTGTTCTTCGTCATGATTGATCCAGATGTACGCCCTTCTTGCTGCGGCAACGAAATGGAAGTTATCGACACAATTCATGGTACTGAAGGCAGCGAGAAACATGCGCCAATTATTGAGCTAAATCAGAATGATACAGAGGTCCAGGTCGGCCTCCAGCTCCACGCTATGGAGCCAGAACACCGCATCGAATGGGTCGCCCTAACAGACGGCGAGCGCGTCGAGATCCAGAAGCTTGGCCTTTCTACTCCGCCTGTCGTGAAATTCTCGAAGATGAATGGCGCCGGTAAGGTGCGTGCATACGCATTCTGTAACATTCACGGCCTATGGGAATCCGAAAAGTAGCCGAGACGGTTTTTGACCGTACAAAACTCAGCCTTCAAGGTGTTTGTTCGGTTTTTTCTCGGCCAAAATATGCGATTTTTGGTATATTTTGCATATTTTTGATCGCCTACATCTTGAACTTTTGGCGCGACGGCAATGGGAACTGGCAGCTCATTTGCTCTGGCCTTCCGCTGGGCGACAAGCTAGGGGTGCTTGGACGGGTATTTACGTCCATGATTGAGTTTTTCCGCTCGTTCTCGGGACTCAGCATCGCATTCCTCGCACTGCTCCAAGGCATCGTTATCACGCAGCTTGTTTTTACCTGGCGTTACCGCGAAAAAAACGCTACGCTCAACGGAGCTAGCACCGGCGGGATTGGCGCAATTCTAGGCTTCATCGCCCTTGGCTGCCCAAGCTGTGGCGTTGGCCTACTAGCACCCCTGCTTTCGGCGATAGCTGGCGCAGGCGCCCTCGCAATGGCGGAGACAATCGGCAAAATCTTCACGCTTCTCGCCTTCGCGCTTCTTATTTTTACCGTTTTCAGGCTCGGTTACATCGATTATGTTTTAGCAAGCGCTAATAGCAGAAAGGAAAAGCATGCAAAAAGTAATTAGAATCACTGCGCTAGTCGCTGTCATTGGACTTCTGGCTGGGCTCGTGATATATAACGCACTTAACCCGCCAGCGCCAGACACGGGCGTCTGGAACGAGGCGATGACCAAAGGTAACGCCGAAACCGCCAAGCATCATTTCATCATGTACACAGATATTTTCTGCCCTTATTGCGACAAGTTCTCGAATGCCGTCGCGGCTAACCTCGAGGACTTCGAGAAAACCTATATCGAGGGCAAGAATATCCTCTTCGAAATCCGCGTTACGGACGTGAACTACGAAAATGGCCACTCGAAAAACAGCCGCCCGGCCGGTATTGCTGCCTATTGCGCCGCAAAACAAAACAACTTCTGGGATTACTATTACGCGCTGCTCGAGAAAATGTTCGATGATTATTTCTCAAAGGGGGTTGGAGTTGACCCGTACAGCAAACATATCCCCGACCTTCCAGATAGCTACTTCCTCGACATCGCGAAGGGCGTAAAGCTTGATCAAGACTCCTTCAAACAATGCTTTGAGAACAAGGAGACAGCAAAGGAACTCGACAAAAATACCGCCAAGGCGCAGAAGAATATCGGGGGCGCCGTGCCACACTTCTCGTTCGACAAGTTTAGCTATGATGGCTTCGCGGGCAACTGGGATACGACGAACGATTATAAGCAAGTCAAGACCCTCATGAATGCTGGTCTTTCGACGAAATAATATATAATTAAAAGAAAAAGGAGATTAATTATGGAATACGCTGGAGTGTTTATCGGTGTTTTCTTCCTAGTACTAATATTTATTATTTTGCCAGGCTGCCGAGTCGTGCGACAGTTCGAGCGCGGCGTGGTTTTTACGCTCGGTAAGTTCAGTGGCATCAAGAATCCGGGACTTCGTCTTATTATCCCATATTTCCAGACCATGCAGCGCGTCGATGTGCGCTCCACGCCAATCGATGTGCCAAAGCAGGAGGTCATCACGAAGGACAACGTGACGGTCGGCGTCGATGCCATCGTCTATTTCCGCGTGCTCGATCCGGCAAAGGCTTTGCTCGAGACTACGAACTACATCTACGCAACCACCAACTTTGCGCAGGCCGCTCTTCGCGATATCACTGGTAACTTCGAGCTCGACGAGCTTCTTTCAAAGCGCGATGAGATTTCCGCTCAAATTAAGGAAATCGTCGACAAAGAAACTGATAAGTGGGGCATCGACATCGAGAACGTTAAGCTTCAGAACATCGAGCTTCCTGGCGATATGAAACGCGCCATGGCAAAGCAGGCTGAGGCCGAGCGCGAACGTCGTGCCGCTATCATCGTGGCAGAAGGCGAAAAATCTGCCGCAAAATCCGTCGCCGAAGCAGCATCTTTGCTCGCCCGCACGCCAGGCGGTATCCAGATTCGCACGCTTCAGACGCTCGAGAAGATTTCTTCCGATCCGTCACAAAAGACCGTTATCGTGCTTCCAAACGACGTCAAAGATTTGCTAGGAAAGTAACATGCACGAAAAACCGCCGTTCGTTATTTACGAGCGGCGGCTTTTTCACGGTTTAAGCTGCATGAGATATTAGATTCCCCTCGTCGTCATAATTGGGGGCGCTGTTGATTTTTCCGCATAAAGATTGGAACCACGCCTTAATGCCGCCTCTACGACGACTACGCCTACGCCTGCCATTGCCATAGCGACGGTTCCACTCGGCCTGCCAAGCGGGGTCATTCTGTATATCTACCGTCGAGACGAGTTCTTCTTCAATCCCCCGAAGTTTAGGGTCAGAGGAAACGATCTCCATTAGCGCCCGGCGTCGTGCACTTGCACATTCGGCGAGCTCTCTTTCCTCCTCCGTCGTAGGCCTTATCGTGAACTCCACTGACTCAGCGCATGGGGCCAGGACCGGGTCGAAGCTGAAGTCAAATGACTCCTTTTCCTCATCGGGCTTTTCGCCTTTGAGGACAGCGATTTCATTCTCTCGTGCCTTCAAAACGTCCTGCAAATTATCAATAATTTGCTGGAGTTGTCTTTTCGTCATCCGAGACGTATACAATTTCTTTTCCATCATGCTGCACTCTCTCCTTTCAAAAGATCTTATTGTAATGCATAAAAATATGCGCCAAACAATATTCATATATCATTATATCACATAATGGAAGAAAAGTCAATGACTACCCCTGATAGTTTATGGTATGATAGAGGTATGGTTAGGCATTTGACTTTGATGGTTTTGAAGCGCGACGGGAAGCTACTCCTAGGCGTTAAAAAACGCGGTTTTGGGATGGGTAAGATTAACTGCGCTGGCGGAAAAGTCGAACCAGGAGAAACCGTGCGCGAAGCCGCAATCCGCGAGACCTTCGAGGAAGTTGGGATTCGCGTAAAATCTTGCGAGAAGGTTGGACACGTAGTTTTTCGCGATCTCTATTTTAAGGGTACGCCGGAAACAGACATTATGCACATCTTCCTGAGCGAAGATTTTGAAGGCGATCCAGTCGAGACTGACGAAATCAAGCCGGAGTGGTATCCGGTAACCGATTTACCATATAGCAAAATGTGGGGCGACGACGAGCATTGGATGCCAGAAGTTTTGCGTGGCAATAAGGTCGACGCCTACTTCCACTTTAATGAGAGTGACACTTTTACTGATTTTCGTGTCGACGTAATACCAAACGAGTGCATCCATCGCTTTCGCGATAGTGACTTCGGCTTCCCGGAAGACCGCGACGAATCGACTTTCGTGACGCGAACTGCGGCGCGCGCGGTCCTGATTGACAAAGATTATCGCGTCGCTCTAGTCAATGCGACAAACCGCGGTTATTATAAGCTGCCTGGCGGGGGGATTGACGAGGGCGAGCTTATTTCTGAGGCGCTCCATCGCGAAGTGGTTGAGGAGGCGGGCTATAAAATTGAGGTTCTCTGCCCGCTTGGGTTTACGCACGAGACGCGCCATAAATATGAGCAATTCAACATTTCATACGCATTCCTCGCACGAGCGACCGAGTTCGTCGGCGTCAAGCTCGAGGAAGACGAAGCTGAAGATGGCTTCGAGCTCCAGTGGTTCGATAATATTGACGAGGCCATCAAGGCCGTCGAAAAAGTCGATACGGAGAATATTGTGTATCAAGGCAAATTCTTTACTGCTCGTGAACTCGCAATCTTGCGCGAGGCTCGCAGAGTCTTGAAGGAGCGTTATGGACAATAGAATCCCGCTCGCCGAGCGCATGCGACCAAAGTCGCTCGACGAAGTGGTGGGCCAAGAAGACATTATCGGCGATGGCAAGATTTTGACGGAAATCGTCCGTAAGCAAGAGCCCGTAAATATTATTTTCTGGGGACCTCCTGGCACCGGTAAGACGACGCTCGCGCGTATTATTGCGAATGAGTTCAAGGCGGATTTCGTCGAAATTTCCGCAGTTACGGCCGGCAAGAAAGACGTCGAGAAAGTCGTTGAGCAGGCGCGCCGCAACTGGAATCTCAAGCAGCGCACCGTGCTTTTCGTGGACGAAATTCACCGCTTCAACAAGGCGCAGCAGGATGCGTTTTTACCGCACGTCGAATCTGGACTTATTACTTTGATTGGTGCAACAACCGAGAACCCGAGCTTTGAAGTGATTTCCCCGCTGCTTTCCCGCAGCCGTGTCGTGATTGTAAAGCATCTCAGCAAAGACGATATTATTACCGTGCTCAAGCGCGCGATTAAGGCCGAGAAGGCAACGAAGCGCGTCACGGCAGCCGCGATTGATTATCTCGCCGAACTCTCCGGCGGCGATGCTCGCTCTGCGCTTGGCGACCTCGAACTCGCGCTGAGTCTGTCGCAAAAAGTCGGCGTCGAGCAGGTACTCGAAGCGGCCGGTCGCAAAGTTCCAGGCTACGACAAAAAAGGCGACAATCATTACGATAATATTTCTGCGTTCATCAAGTCGATGCGTGGCGGCGATGCTGACGCAGCGCTTTACTATCTTGCTCGCATGCTGAATGCCGGCGAAGATCCAAAGTTCGTCGCGCGGCGTATGGTGATTTTTGCCTCCGAAGATATTGGCCTGGCTGGCAACGGCGCACTCGATCTCGCGCTCAATGCCTTCATGGCAGTCGAGCGAATTGGTATGCCAGAAAGTGGCCTGATTTTAGCGCATGTTGTGACGGCCTTAGCCAAGGCAAAGAAGTCGCGCGAGACAACCGATGCTTGGTATAAGGCGCAGGATTTGGCGCGTCGCACGATGGGTTTGCCGGTGCCAATTTGGCTGCGCAATGCCCCGACGAAACTCATGAAAGATCTCGGTTTTGGCGAAGGCCAAAAATGGGAAGCCGGCTTTAAACTCGACAAAAACTACCTGCCGGACGAAATAAAAGACGAAAAGATTCTATAAAAAGTTGCCGGTATATCCCGGCAACTTTTTTACTGCGATTACTTCGCTACGCAGCGAACCGTGTAGCCTTCGTGTTTAGTGACGCCACTAACGCCAACACTAGAGCCCTTAATCGACTCCCAGTAAACGTCGTAGTAGCCAATGTCAGAGTCGTTCTCTAACCTACCAGACGTCCTACCATGGTATCTGCCAAACGTACCGCGGCGCCTTGCCTCGCCATTAACCCTGCCATTATATATACTCATACCGCCAAACACAAAGTTGTTCGGATAATTAGTCTCTACCGGGAATGGGTTTGACGTCGGGTTATGATATTGACTGAGCGGGAAGCCGGTTCCGCCAAGTGCGACATCGAGCCTAGTGAATTCGGAATTTATATGAGTGCCGCCAGTGTTAGTAGCCGGGAGTTGCCAGCCGGCAGGACAAATATCACCATTAGTATCCGCATAATTGCCCATTGCGAACGTGCCATTTCCCGCCGTAGCGGAATACCAGTTATAGAGTACACCGTACGCATACCATCTAGCATTATCATCGAATGGCGAGGCCGTTTGAGCCGTCATATTGGTTACACCAACAGAATATTTATTAACACAGGCAGCCGTATTATCATCGCAAGGGTTCAAAACCGAACTAGACTTATTCTTTGCGGTAGTAGCGAAGGAAGCCGTCGGATTATTAGTATTCGTTCCATCCAAGATCTTTCCCGCTGGATCAAAGCGCAAGTTTTCAATCATCCACCAGTCGCCAGAAGCAAGTTTCGATACGGCATAAGTCTGTCCGTCGCGAGTGTCCCTAAGCGCCGTAAATCTCGTACCAGGATTCGTCAACTCAAAGGTTTCCTTATTAAAGGTCTGGAGGGTATAAGTCGTATTCTCCGGAATCCAGATAGCATGCAGTGTGATTTGACCGTCATCTTTAGCAGCATTCTTAAGTTCATCATTAAGCGTCATAATTTGATTTGGACCATAAATGACCGAGCTTCCGCCTGGTTGAGCATTCTTATCTGTGCTCCAGCCAATGTAGCCATATCCTTCCCTTAGGAAATTCGGAGCAATTAAGACTAGCTCATCGCCAGGAATATAACCTTCCTGCTTAGTGTCACTCATACTTCCCATTGTGCTGCCATTACCAGCATAGTTAACGTCATAGAGCTGAGTCCAAATCGCATAAACTGTTTTCGTCTCACCGGCGACGCCAGGAAGATAAGTCAAAAGCTCTTCTTCATCAAAGTAATCACCGAAGGCCGCGTTCGGGTTTTCAGACCAACCGTCAAACTGATAGTTGCCGCTGTCCGGTTCGGCATAATCGCCAGATACATAGTCGCGATCACAAACAGGTGAAGTGTAATTCATGATATTACCCTGAGCATCAATACCGTCAATCGTCGCGTAATATCCGTAATAGTGGTATTTGCTGCCAGATATGAAGATAAAGGTTGCCGTATCGCCATCAATGTCGAAGGTCTCATCGCCACCTCCATACCTGTATCGTTTTTCGTAATCATACATGTATGTATAGATTTCTTCCCTATTGGTCCCTTTGTAGACGTAGATCACATCAGTGTCGGTATCCACGCGATAATGCATCTTAATGCGAAGCTTTTTTGCGCCTCTAATCGTAACATATTCTCTTAGTTTTAAGTTATCTTCATAGTCACCATCCGCCTCACCAGCGTCATTGACGTTTGGCGTGTGAGAATACTTAGTCCTAATTCTGGTGCCGTTCGAATCACATTCACCGTTAATCTTAATTACGTTTTTATCTGCGCCGCCGATTTTTCTGCCGTTGCCGAGCATATTCACAGTGAGCGACAGTTTTTCCCACTTTGCGTAAAGCGTAATGCTGCCGCCATTCTCTGCGACGAGATTGTTAACCTCGGCGCCGTTTTCATAAACTACATCACCGGTTGGAGTGGTAGCCCAGCCAGCAAAGGCATAGTTAGTCTTAGTGAAGCTATTAGCTGTCAAAGTTACCGGCGTGCCATAAACAGCACCGAGCGATTCCATACTACCAGTGGCAGCATCATCGTTAGCGTCGAAATTAATCGTATAAGTATTATTGGTCAACTTAGCGACAATCGTAATGTCTTCCGTGATTGGCTTGCTAGGGTCGATATCGTTGCCCTCTTCGTCGGTCCAACCACCAAAGGTCTGGCCAGTCTCACCCGGCTCGTCGATCTCGTCGACATCTTTGAGTCTATCGCCGTAGTCGATAAGAATGTCGTTATCGCCGTAGTGGATAATGAGCTTATCGTAGAAGCCATAGTTCGTAGTAAGCGTGAAAGAGTTTGAGCTAGTCGAAGCAGCGTTGACGCCTGCCGTGATTGCAGCAACCGCGACGAGAGCGATTGCGACGCCGAGAACCTTAGCAGATTTCTTGTGGTTCTTGATGTAAATTACAGCGCAAACGATAAGGCCGGTTGCGGAAATTGCGAGAACAATCATGTTGACGCCAAGATCATCGTTCGTGTTTGGTGAAACAACAATGTCTGCAGTTTCTTCGATGTCGGCAAACTCGATGCTGAATTTCACATTAGAGCTCTGAGCGCGCTTGCTCGTATCCGTGACTGCGGTTGCATATTTCGCAGTAAAGACGAACTCTAAATTCGAACCGGCCGTAATCGTTTCGTTCTCATGCTTTTCGTATGAGTAAGAAACGTTTGCGTTACTGTTATCGTCGGAAATGGTTTTGATAGTATGGTCTTCGCTGTCTGTGTTTTGAAGAGTTACTTTATAGGTGGCAGAATCGCCGAGCTTATGGAAGGTCACTTCGCTGACGATAGTCGAATCGTCAAAGCTGGTAATCGTTCCAGTTGCGTTGGTTGATATTTCGGTAATTTCTGCACTCTTAACTGCAAAAATTGACCCTGCCGCAAAAGCGGTAATCGATGGTGCTAGCGCAGCAACGAAACTGACCGCAAAAATGAATGCGGACAGCGCATAAAACTTGCTTCGCCATGCACTACGGCGCTTGTATGTTTTCATTAGTAACTCCACTTACTTTACTAATGCTTATTTTATCACG
>CAMZEA010000026.1 GCA_947305655.1 uncultured Candidatus Saccharibacteria bacterium
TTCTTATCTGACTTCCTCTCTTTCATTGTTCCAGTATACCACAGCCTACTTCTTCAAAAAGCGCTTAAGGAATCCTTTCTTGTCATAGTTAGTTTTCTCAGTCTTAAAGCGACGAATCTGGCCATCGAGTTTGGCTTCGAGAATATCAATACCGGCGTAGACATTCGATGCCTGATCCTTTGCGGCGAGTACCTTGCCGCCTGGGATATCCATGGAAACGGAGATTTCGTACTTGTTGCCATGAGCGCGGTCAACTTCGGAAACGACAACCTTTACGACGACATCTTTGCGGTTATTGCGTGGAAGATGACGATCGAGCTTACCGATGCGCTTAATGACATATTTCTTGAAGCTCTCTTCAACCTTGTAATTTGAGCCACTAATTTCAATATTATCGATCATTTAGATATTCTCCTTTCCATCCAAATATTTTTGCAGAACCTTTGGCACGCGAACCGTGCAGTCCGGGTTCTGATAGTTTTCGATAATTGCAATCATAATACGACCGAGTGCAAATGCAGTCGCGTCGTTGGTATGAACAAGTTCGAGATCACCATTGTCGCGGCGGACGCGGGTCTGAAGACGGCGAGCCTGGTAATCAGTCATGTAGTCAGCGGTGTGCGTCTCGCGATACTTGCCCTGACCTGGAAGCCAAACCTCGATGTCGATGCCACGAGCATCTGGCTTGCCAATATCGAAGGTGCATTTGCGAATCACGCGATAAGGCAACTCGAGCTGCTCGACGAGCCAGCGCTGGATTGCAACGAAGAACTCGTGCTCGGCGCGGGAAGTGTCCTTAGTCGAAAGGCTTTCCATCTCGAGCTTGTCGAACTGATGCATGCGGAAGATTCCCTCCATATCCTTACCATAAGTACCCGCCTCTTCGCGGAAGCTTGTAGCATAGCCAAGGTAACGAACTGGAAGTTCTTTCTCTTCGAAAATCTCATTCATATGCATCGAGCCTAGAACGTGCTCAGCGCTGCCCTGAAGCCAGAGTTCCTGGCCCTCAATCTTGTAGCGATCCTCACGTGGCTCGAGGCGGTCCATCGCATCGTAAACCTCAGTGCGGAGCATGAGTGGAGGGAGTACGATCGTAAATGGCTTCTCGGAAATCTTACCCTTGAGACCAGCCTTCTCGATAATTTCTTTAATTACATCCTCGTTCGAGAGGCTATTCATAACGAAGTTGACGATTGCCATCTGAAGCTTGACCATATCGCCCTTGATATAGGCGAAGCGAGCGCCAGCTATCTTTGCGGCGCGCTCCTTGTCGAGCCAGCCACGTGCGATAGCAATCTCGGCATGATTCTTCGGGTCCTTGATGTCTGGGATCTCGCCGCAAACTTCGGCGACCTGATTGTCATCTTCGGTTAGGCCGATTGGGACATCATCTTCTGGGACGTTCGGTACAGTCTTGAGCTTCGCGATATACTCTGCCTCGACTTCGGCCAGTTTTGGCTCCTTCTCGGCGAGCTGAGCTTTGAGCTCCTTGCCTCTTTCGATTAATTCTGGGGCTGGTTTGCCGCCCTTCATTTGGGCGGAAATTTGATTGCGCTCCTGGCGGAGAGCATCGATTTCTCTGGATAGTTCCTTACGAGAATCGTCGAGTTTCAAAATCTCGTCGAGATCAATCTCGTAGGCTTTGTTGCGGATTGCATCCTCGACTTTCTGGCGATTCGCACGGATGTAATTAATATCTAACATACTAGATATAGTATAGCATATAGACAGGGAGAATTCAGCTACTTGGCTTGGTGATAAAAATCTTTGCCTTTAAATGTATAGTAGACGGTTTCGCTGTCGGTTTTGATGCTAAAGTATTCATCTTTTCCGACCGACAATTGTCCATCGGGCAGCTGTTTTGCGCTCTTGCCTTTCGCGTCGATGAGGGCATGCTTGTCCACTCCGTTCTCGCCAAAAATGAGTTTGCCGTCACGATAAAACTTGTACGAAGTATAGTTGCCAGACACAAGAACCTCGCCATCCGAGTTGAGCAAATCGCCGGTCTTGTTGACGAAGTCGAATGCGGAATAGTACTTGCCGTTACGCGAGATTGAGCTATATTTTTTCGAAATAGCCTTGCCCTCTTTGTTGGCGAGGTAGTAGTACTCGTTAACTACGCCAGAGGTCGGATCGTTCACGATTATTCGCTCGTTCCCATCTAGGCCGAGCAGGCTGCCGCGGTTTGTATCGAGCTCGAAGAGCTGATTGCCGTCGAGATCATACAGCGCAGCATGTTTCTCTTTGTTGTTCGCCACATAATAACCGCGGCTACGAACAAACGGCGCTACATCGGCGTTGACGGATAGCTTCTCGGAGCCGTCAACGAAGATTGTAGCCTTGCCCTCTTTGGCATTAAACCGCGCATAATGTTTTTCGTCGAAAACGACCGTGTGGTTATTGTCTTCGGTTAGATTCAGGTCGGTTATATCGAGGCCGCGCATAAGGAAGACTCCGTCATTTTTTGTGCAAGTCATATACTTGAACCCATCAACCGAATCAGTCTCGTCTCTGAGCGCAATATTGCTACATTCTTCGCCATACTCCTTGATTTTTCCGTCTTTTACGACCGCCCAAACATTCTTGTCTCCTTCGGTGCCGCGAAGAACAAAAGTCTTCATGTCTTCCGATGTCGAGCTCAGACGATATGCGGCGTTCGTTTCTTGATCTTTAATCTTGCTGAGAGTTTTATTATTAAAAATCACGATATGGCCATCATAGCTCATCGAGGTAGCCATCTTTTTGTTGAAGGTATTAAAGATGGGGCGGTTTTCGCTCTTGAACTCGAGGACCTTACCGCCAGTAGCGTTATATACTTCATATTTGCCGCCATCGAATTCGACAGCCACATATGGCGCACCCGTGGCCTCTATGGTGCTTTTATAATCGCTAGCTACAACATCGCCGGCTCCATTAATGACTGTATGCTCGGTGCCATCGGTAGCCTCATAAAGACCGCCACGCGTCTCGAGATCCTCATGGGCGCCAAACTCAACTGTCATATTTCCGTCCTGATTGATAATGCCATATTGGTTTTCTGCGTTGCGGACGAGGGAATGACCATTAATGAATGTACTGGCAGATTTGAAAATAAAATCCGTTTTCTTTTCGCCTTTTTTATTGAATAGGGCGTAACTTGAACTCGTGGCGCTCGTTTCACGGATGAAGAATGCGTCGGAATCATAAACCGTATGCTCCTCTCCGTCGCCATTAATTAGGAATAGCAATCCCAAAACGACGCCTGCCGTCACTAGGGCCGCCGCAGGCAGAAATAGAAGTTTTTTATCGAAACGTTTTTTCTTCGTTGACCTCTCTTGTTCCATGGTTTTTATTATATCACGATAGCTTTTTGGGCGTTTTTAATGAAAAGCACTTGCGCAATTAAAAAACTTATGCTTTACTGAGTAAAAGGGTCAAAACACATACAAAAAGGGAGAGGTCATGTCCAAAATAAAAACATGCAACAAAAGTGTCTTTGTTGCTTTTTGCGCGTTCCTAGCTAGCGCATTATTTGCTGCATTCGGTGGTAGCTCGGTTTTCGCCGATACCGCAGGCATCGTCGAGAATGGCGACGCCCGCTGGGAATATGTGCTAACCGGCAATGATTTACAGATCAAATTCTATGACAAGACCCCAACCGCAACGACCGTTACGGTACCTTCCCTCGATTGGCTCAAATCTAATATCTCTGGCGTTTCAGCCGACCTCGACACTTACTTCCTCATGAACGCAGACCCAGACCAGCAGGATGCGGACTATCCTTCCTTCACGCGCCGTACGCCGACCGCAAATACGACCGTCCTCGACATGACCGACACGAGCAAGATTCAGATTAGTGGCGTCAAGCCAATCATTGACCCAGACGTCGAAACTGAGCTCAAATTCGGCCCGAACATGGTTATTTCCGACCGGATTGCGAAACGAATTTTAACCCCATTGGTCTGTAGGATTTCTTATAGCAGTAGCTGGAATCAATATTCTTGCAGGTATGACGATGCTCTGACCCAGTTCGATGGCATAGAGCAGGCCGTACCTAACTGGGATGAAATGACAATGGAAGAGCAAGAGGCGTATATGCCAGGCTATAACGAGGGTCTTCCGCTTACGGGGTGTCGTATAATCACGAATACTAACATTGCGCCCAGAGACTACGACCCAAACTCATGCTACATCTATTTCTCCGAGTGGACAATGAATCAAAAATATAAAGTTGAAACTTACCATGTTGGCGATGTGTTTGCAAACTACAAACTAAAACTTACAAACTTCAATCCAGAGAACTTTAACTATATCGGTTGGGGAGCATTCAGAAACTCTACTTTTAATGAGGCCAATACGTCCGTAACAATTCCAGGAGCACCTTTTACCGGTAGCCAAATTTTCCAGGGGACAAACGTTAAAAATATAACAATTAATTCCACCGACATTGGCGCCGGTCTCTTCAAGGACTGCCAGAGTATCGAAAATATTACGTTTGGCGAAAATATTGATACGATCGTCGAAGAAACCTTTGCCGGAACCGGCCTCACATCGTTTAATTTTGGCGCTCATGGCATCAAAACTATTCGAGCCAAGGCTTTTGAAGGTGCGCGTTTAACTGAGGTCGACCTAACGGGCGTCGAACGCATCGATTACCAAGCCTTCAAGGACAATGACATACACGAGCTTTACTTGCCAAAATCCATCAATAAGCTCGACTCGGAGCTCTTCAGGGGCAACAGCAACATGAAGAAAGTTACAGTTGCCTATGACACCCTAACGAGCGGCACTGCGATTCCATTCTGGGTAGTTCTCGATAATAACAACTGGTACGACAATAACGACCCAGAGCCGTCCACTACGATTGAAGAATTAGTTATTCTTGCACCTTACGCCGCAAACGAAGAAGTAAGCGCGACCCACGTCACGATGGACACATATGCACATCATTTCGACGACTACGGAGTATATCATCCAGAGGAAAATGGGGGCAGCTGGAGCTACGGTTCTTGGAAAAATAACTGCGGCACTGGCTACGTCAGCAGCAACGCTAGCTATTGGACCTATTATTATAACCAGAATTCATGCGACGCCATTTCCATTCCGGAAGCGCGTTGGGCAAAACCAGACGAAAAGAAGAATGTGATTGCACCGAAATACTTCCAAGGCATGCACGGCCTCAGCAAAATCACAGTCGGCGACGGCTATGAATATATCGGCGCATCCGCCTTTATTACCGACGAAGGTTCCTGGAATCTCGGGGGCGATATAAGCAATGTCATCAATAACTGTAGCCCCGACGAAGAAGATTGCACCTCGAACAACGCGCGAAAATTTTCAAAGATTTCCCTTCCAGAGACACTTAAGGGTATCGGCGCGCTCGCGTTCGGTGGCACGGCATACACTCCAAACATGGAAATAAATATTCCTCAAGGTATCGAGTTTATCGGTCAGGCTGCCTTTAAGAAAATGTTCTCACTCAAGATCGATGTGGATTTCCCAAACCTCAAGTTCCTCGGCGATGATGCCTTCTCTGGCACCATGGTTAGAAACGTCGTTCTCCACAATGGCCTCGAATATATGGGTTGGGCCGTATTCCATTATTGCTACTTCCTAAACGATATTACGATCGACATAGACATCTACAATCCAGACAACGAACTCATCTGGGCGACTACGCTAACAGATGATTACCTCAAGGATGATTACGGCTACTGGGCAGCCGATAACGGCTATGCCTCCGAGTGGCGCGGCATGTTCGGCGAAGTTAGCCCTGGCAATCTTCCTTACTCTAGCGAAGGGCGCGCAAGATGGGGGATAAGATACGAAGAGAGAGCGACTAATTACCACCAAATATTCGGCACCATTACTTTTACCGAAAATGTCGTCACTCCACCAAACCTCGTCGCCTCAGAAAAGTATGGCAACATGGGCTACGGCGTCGTAGACCCATATAGCCCGTACCTCGCTACTTCTTGTAGTGGTATTCCGTTCAACTACATGGCCGCCGACAAAGTCGACATCAGCGCTACGCCATGGAAGGTTCTTCGTCCATACAGCTTCAACCACTCAGTCATTGGCGAATTAATCTTGCCAAAAAACCTCGAGGTTATTGGCGCGCAAGCATTCAGCCAGACGAGCATCGACAAAGAGCTTGTCTTGCCGGAAACGCTCCTCGTAATTGGCGATGGCGCCTTCAATAACGGCGAGACCGGCCTCCCTGCGGGCAGGCAGACCCCATTGATCACTAAGCTCCCGGAAAGCCTCGAGTTCATCGGCGCCCATGCATTCTGGGGCGACACGCGCCTCACGGCCGATGCTATTCTCCCGAACATCAAACGCATCGATTCTGAAGCCTTTATGAAGACCAGCATTCGCGACGTATATCTTCCGGACACTCTCGAATACTTAGATCCCGGCACTTTCAGCGAAATCCCTACCCTTCGCGACATCACGATCGACGCCGACTTCGCCACTCTTATTACTGCGAAGGCAAGCAGACCATATACTTACGAATACTTCCCTCAGTCACTCATCGACTATTCCAAGGATTTCGTCGGACCATGGGTAATGCTCATGAACGAGGTCGAGAACAATATCGGTTTCGATATTAATACCGCATACTTCCATCGCCGAGTTGATTCTATCTACTCAATTTTCAGCCAGCGCCACCTTCCTGACGTATCCTGCCGCTGGGACAACGTACTCAATATTTACACTTGCGATCCAGGCCAAACAATCTCTGGCGACTCCTACGGCGCGCTCATCTTCACAGACAAGAACGTCACCGAACTCGATGCTGACCCAGGCTTCTTCTCCGGCCTAACCTTCGGCGTTGTAGATATGAGTGCTACAAGCTGGACTA
>CAMZEA010000027.1 GCA_947305655.1 uncultured Candidatus Saccharibacteria bacterium
ACGACCGTCGTATTAAACATCGATTTCTCGAGACCACGGCGCTCAGTAAAGAGCTCGCCGCTTGCGCCAAAACCAGCACCGAGACTTGCGCCACGCTGCTGTAATAAAATCAATAGAATTAATAGAATCGCCGAAGCGAAAGTAACGATATTACAAATAGCACCTATTTCCATATGTCTATTTTACATCAGGCATAGCCAAATTGACAAGGAAGTTTATAAGAGAAATCAAGAGGCAACTACAGATTGCTCCGCCGAATGTCATCTGAACATCTGGCAAAATCCAAACCGTGAGCCCGACCATTGCCGCATTCACAAGAATCGTGAAAAGTCCAAGCGTAAGAAAGATAAATGGCAAAGCGATAATCGTCGCGACTGGCTTCACTACGGTATTAATAATCGAGAAAATCAAACCGGCCGTCGCATAGAGCCAGAAAGACGAGCTCATCGCCTCAGAGCCTTCGCGAAAACTACCAAAAAAGTTGATGCAGACAAACATCGCAACAGAAGAAACGAGCCACCTGAGTAGGAAACTCAATATTTGCCTCTTTACCATAAGCCTATTTTAGCGCATCTTTACGTTTTAATAAAGTGTGGTACTGAATAGCAAAGCGATGGCTCTCCTCGTCAATCCGCGCAATCAACTTCGCGATATGGCTATCCGATGCAAGCTCGACCATCCGATAATTATCCTCCGGTTCTGCGAGCACAATTCTGACTCTCGCATTGCGGCTATGATCACCACTCTTGTCGCGACCAATCACCGGCACGCCGGCCTCCTCGCAAAGTGCCCTAACGGCAGATAACTGCCCCACCGAACCATCGAGCACAATCAAATCCGGTCTACCCCAATCATGGAGATGCCTAAGCCTACGCTCAACCACTTCATGCATACTCTCCGTATCATTATTCTGTTGTTTATGGAGCTTAAAACGACGATATTTTGTTCTATCCGCCGTACCGTTCATAAAGCAAACCATCGACGCAGCAACATTTTTGCCAGACTGATGGCTAATATCATAACCTTCTATGCGCACAAGCGGCTTCTCGAGCTTCAAGAGCTCCTGCAACTCCTCGAGCGCCCTATCGCCAGAAATATCGAGAAATTCTTTGTCGGAGAATACAATTTTTGTACCAAGCCCTTTTAGTCCAAAGAACTGGTTTCGATATGCGGCCGCTTTCTCATAATCGCCGCGCGCCGAAGCTTCATACATCAGTTTCTCGAGATCGCGCACAAGACGTTTCCTGTTCCCTTTTAGATAGCTAATCATGCGACGTAAATCGCGCTTGTATTCCGCTGCTGTCGTTTTCTCAGCTTCAATGCCCGGCGTTAAACCCAAATCTGTGTTCAAAGTCTTACGGCCCGTATAGGGCTTGTCGTAATACGGGAAAATCCGACGCAAAATCCTAAGCGCACGCGTAATAGCCGTTTTGCCATAATATGGCCCGAAATACTCTGCCCCGTCGTCCTCTGGATTGCGCGTCATCGAAACATACGGCACCTCGGACTTCATATCAATGCGCACATAGCAAACCGACTTATCGTCACGGAGCAAGATATTCCACTTCGGCATGTAGCGCTTTATCATCTCGCTCTCGAGGAATAACGCATCCATTTCCGTATCAACGACAATCCAATCTGTATCGTCAATCTCGGCAACTAGCTTGCGCGTCTTCGCGTCCTTCTGATTTGGCGAATGAAAATACTGCGACACGCGATTCTTGAGAATTGCCGCCTTGCCAACATAAATAACCTCACCCTCGCGATTCTTATGAAAATACACCCCTGGTTCTTTTGGGAGTTCCTTTAGTTTCGCTTTAAGCTTAGGCGTCATATACTACTATCCTACCACAAAAAGCCACCCTTCATCGGGGTGGCTTTATTGAAGTAACAGTTTCTAGCTCTCGGAAACGGAGCCACCCATAATACCCTGAAGCATTGGGCCGAATAGCTGATTGAGGTCGATATTTTGGAATTGCTTCTTCATCTGTGGGAGATAGGTATCCACGCAGGTCTCAACATAAGCCGAGCCGTAAGAGCCATACATTTCCTTACACAATTCTCTCGTATACTCTTCGGCATACTCGTTCAAACCCTTCTTCAAAGCACTTTCTACATCCGATAAGACGGTCATGAGGCTCTTAGCATTTTCTGGCTTAGAAATCTCTTCTTTCTTATCAGAATCGAATTTGAGTTCATACTCTTTATCGCCGTTCTTAAACTTTACCGAATCCAAGTCATGAGACCATGGCTTGACGCCGATAATGTAGGAGGAATCTTTTTCGTCCTTGCTTTCAGTATCGGCACAATTCTCCATCTTGTCGCCAAACATTGCTTTTGCGAAGTCTTTGCTCTTCTTTTGGTCGATTTTTACCTTGATATACTTCACGCCATCTTTTTCTTCGATGCCAGCCTTCTCGTCGCGCACGACAAAAGCGTTATCCTTGTAGGCGTCTTTCATCTTGCTCAAATCGCCTTCAAGAAGATCATTTATGCCGAGGCCGCAACTATGTGTCTCGCCCGAAAGACCAGTGAGCAAGCTTGGATCAACCTTAATCCAAACATCGTCAAGGCCTTCGCCGATATACTTGAAAATAGACTTCATCATCTTAGCTTGAACGCCGTTATTCGATTCGCTACCGTTACCCTTCATAATCTCATCAATAGGCAACTCATCGATACCGTCGAGTTTAATGAAGGCCTCGCTCTTGTATTGAATAGCGTCAAATTTAATTTTTGCATCATCAATCTTTACGACACCACTAACCTTAAAATTATCGCCTGATTTCGCAATATCGAGATTAAGATTGCCCTTGACTCCCTGGCTTTCGAAATCGGTCGTAGTAGTAGCATAAAGATTCTCGGAAGTATAAATCTTTGCTACCGCATCATTTACCAAGGTATCTGGTGATTCATGCATCATAAGAAGCAAGAATGCAGCTACGCCGCCACCAATAAGCAATACAGCGATTACGCAAAGCGTAACGATGAGACCAACTTTTGACTTTTTCTTTGGTGCGGCACCCGCAGCGACATCAGCAATCGTTGGCTGCGCAACGGGAGCTGGAGCAGGAGCGGCAGCTTCTTCTTTTACTTCTTTTTTCTTAGCAAAGATGGACGCGCCATCTTCGGCTGGTGCCGATTTGGTAGCAGCCTTTGGCTTGTCGAAAATCGATCCTTCTTGATTTCCCACAATCTCTCCTTTCATATTAGTTTCGTTATTTATCAAATCGCTTCCCCCCGTAAAATCCTCGTGCGCGAAATCGCCTGAGCTAATCACCGTACCTGCGCCGGCCGGAACGAGAGGATTATTAACTCTGTCCTCTGGCGCCGAAATGAATTCTTCCTCGGCGCGAGCCTCCTCGATTTCCTCCATTGTCAGGTCGGACTCTTCGCTCACTATTCCTCGCCTCCGTCAGCAGTGTAAACGCCGTCATCATAAGTAACTCTACAGCTAGTATGAGCACGAGTACATGCCTCAATCGACTGATACTTATTCAAAATATCTTGCGAGAAGACGAATAGCCAAACCGCAAGAATGGCAAAGATTAACGTTGTTGCCGCAAAGAAACAATAAAAGAACTTGAACTTACCGGTCACCTTATGGTTCTCTGGGTAACGTTCCTTAAAAATGATTTCTGCTGGGTTATTCTTCCGAACAGAATTAGCCGGCTTCGAGACCTTCGCAGTGGCCTTTTTCGCCGCTGGCTTCTTAGTAGCCATGAATGGCGCCCTCCTTATAAATATTTCCTTAATAGTACCATAATCAGAATAATTTTGCTATTATATACATAAGAATTTTCATAATATTTCAGGGAGAAAGGCATCAATATTATGCAAGAAAAAAGTACGATTATTAAATATATTCACGCGCGACAAATTCTTGATTCACGCGGGAATCCGACCGTCGAAGCCGACGTCATGCTCGAAAGCGGACACGCTGGTCGTGCAGCCGTTCCGTCCGGCGCCTCTACTGGCGCAGGAGAAGCGCTCGAGCTCCGCGATGGCGACAAGGAGCGCTATGGCGGCAAAGGCGTATTAAAGGCCGTTTGGAATATCAACAACAAGATTGCAGACGTGCTAGTTGGCAATGATGCCGCCGACCAGCGCGCCATCGATCGCCTAATGCTAGACCTCGACGGAACCGACAACAAATCTAAGCTCGGCGCTAACGCTATTCTTGCCGTCTCCCTCGCGGCCGCCAAAGCCGTTGCGCACGCCAAAGATATGCGCTTCTACGAATACGTCGCGGAACTCGCCGGCACTACTGACGAAATGTGCCTCCCGATGCCAATGATGAACGTCATGAATGGTGGCGCCCACGCTGCCTGGTCAACCGACTTCCAGGAATATATGATTATCCCGGTCAGCGCGCCAAATATTGCTGACGCTGTCCGCATGGGAGCCGAAGTCTTCCATGCTCTCGCAAAGATTCTCAAGGAACGCGATTATGCAACGACAGTTGGCGACGAAGGTGGCTATGCCCCTCACGTTCACGAAGGCAATAACGAGCCACTCGAGCTCATCAAGCTCGCCATCGAAGCTGCCGGCTATCGCCCTGGTGATGACATCTGTATCGCCATGGACGTCGCTGCTTCCGAATTCGCCGAAGGCGATCATTACGAGCTAAAGACAAATGGCGATTGGAAGTCTAGCGAAGATCTCGCCAACTGGTATCAGTGGATTACCGATAACTATCCGGTAGTTTCCATCGAAGACGGTCTTGGCGAAAACGACTGGGATGGCTGGGCGAAGCTCACTGAGCGTTTCGGCAATCGCATCCAGCTCGTCGGTGACGACTTATTTGTCACAAATAGCAAATTACTTCAAAAAGGCATCGACAACAAGGTCGCTAATTCGATTCTCATCAAGCCAAACCAAATCGGTTCCCTATCCGAAACAATCGACGCGGTCCTCCTCGCCAAGAAGAACGGCTACACCTGCGTAATGTCGCACCGCTCTGGCGAAACCGAAGATGTATCTATTGCTCATCTTGCCGTCGGTCTCGGCACTGGCCAGATCAAGACTGGCTCGCTTAGCCGCTCCGAACGCATTGCGAAATATAACGAGCTCATGCGTATCGCTGAAGCTAACTCTACGCTCGGCCTCACGAATCCGTTCAAACGCTAATAAAAAACCGCCCAGCCGGGCGGTTTTTTGATGCTCAGATTTGATTAATCCCACCAATCGTCATCGTCATCATCGTCATCATCGTCGTCGGAATCGCCCCAATCGTCGTCGTCATCGTCATCATCAGAATCGTTCCAATCGTCATCGTCATCGCCATCATCGTCATCATCGTCATCAGAATCGTTCCAATCGTCGTCATCATCATCGTCGTCTTTTGGCGTGTCCTTCTTGCCATTAAGCGCCGTCTCGATTGCTTCGGAAATAACCGATTCCGTTCCTTTCGTGCTATTGAAGAAATCGACCTCTTTGCCATTCACGATGATTGTCGGCGTCGCGCTAATACTCGCCTTCTTTCCAAGCTGTTGATCGGCATCAACTTTGGCCGCAAGCTTCTCGCTCTCTAAGTCTTTCTTAAACTGGTCAACGTCAGCCTTGCTACCGGCAACACTCTTGAATAGCTCAGCGAACTTATTAGTTACGCTATCTCCAGAAAGCGTTTCCCAATCGGACTGCGTCGAAAATAGCTTCGAAAGCATTTCCCAGAAGAAGCCCTGCTTGGCGGCCGCCTCGGTCGCGATAGCAGCCGAACGACCATTTTTATGGTAGCTAAGCGGATAGTGACGATAAACGAACGCTACTTTATCGCCATATTTCTTATAAATCGAATCCATGATTCGCATCATCTGCGCACAACCTGGGCACTGCGGATCCGCATATTCTATCACTAGAACGCTAGAATCAGCCTT
>CAMZEA010000028.1 GCA_947305655.1 uncultured Candidatus Saccharibacteria bacterium
CTTCATAAAGAATCTTAATCTCTCGGAAGTGCCACTCCGAGTTTCGCTCGGCTTCTGTCAGTCTTGCGATAGCACGTTTATCCCAATATCTACTCGACCTCGTCTGTACCATTATTCGCATCCTTTATTTCGTTCTTAGCGAACTCTACGGCCGATTCTAACGTTGTCTCATCTTCTTTGGCGGCAAGCTCAACGGTTTCTTTAGAGTCACGCACGAATGATAGTTGGCTTACTAGAAGTTCTTTATCTACTATTCCTTGCAAGTTTAGGATCATTTGAGAAGTCTCATAATCGTTTCGAGGTAGATTACGCTTGAATATCGCGTCTACTTCTTCGGTTGGCACGATCGGCATACTTGATTTAGTATTAAGGAAATTATTGTATAGACGGAAGCGCTCCATTAGACCACGCTCGAAGTATCGCTCTTTATTCTTGATGTTTTGGTCGAATGCAAGAAGTTTATAACTGATTGCTACGCCAGATGAATTATTCGCGAAGTTTTCGTCGGCGAGATTCGGAGTCATACTAATCTTATGGATATCGTTTTCGATGTTTTTGCGAAGAATATCAGTATCTGATTCGTTAAGTGTTTTAATGAGATACTCGATTTTGCCGTCCATTGGTATATTCGAGATCATCCGATGTTCTTTAAGCTCAGCCATCTGCTCTGGAGTGAACTTCATGCCGTAGAAGCAAAGGATCGCATCTACGAGCTGCTCGCGATCGTTTACGCGGTCGCTTTGAATCAGATTGTAGGCATCTATCAGGCTTACGACCGTTTCGAAGTCGCCTAGATAATCCTTGTTGTTTACGAATTCGATCATCGGCACTTCTTTAAATGCATGTGCGTCTTCTTTTTCAAGAATTAGATTGTCGCCTTTTAATCTATAGTTGCGAACCACCTTATCGTTCACGAATATTACGTCGTAGTATTCTGGATTCGTGTCTGTTGGCTTATTGAAGATTGGCCGATAGTTTACAGCAAACATCTTATTATGTTTGATCGTATTGTCATAGGCGATAATTGTATTTCGGACATCGAGAATTGCCGATTCTGGCTCTGCGTCTTCATTTGCAAAAACATATTCGTATTGGAGGCCGAATATCGCACAGTTCTTGGCAATTTCCGAATCATTATCATTCATTGTTTGTTTCTTATAGCTATCAATAACTGCGTCGATATTATATTTGGCGCTCGCTTGGTATTCGACCGGGTTCCCGAGCAGGTATCCGACATTCGTATCTACGATATACTTCGCATGGTTGATCATTACTTTGTTATTGTGGAGTAGATCAGGTTTCTCTCGGTGGAGAATGTCCTGGTCTCCGATATAGTAGCGATCTAGAGTGTCAAATCGCTCTCGACGTTCTTCATTGTAGTCGATAGCCTCTTTGATTATGGTTGCGTTGATTTCGGTATCTTTTGGTAGGGTGTACTTCATAATTATCCTTTCCAATAATGGTTGCGATGTCTAGCTCTCGGAGAGCTAAGTATCGATTTATCGAGGAGCTCTACCTCTCGTGGCTCAGAGACATATTCATAAATGCTCGCCAATACGTCTACCGCATCATCGTGAGCATTTTTGCCTTTCTTTTGGTAACTCATGACTTGGCGATAGAACTCCGGGAAACGTTGCCGCCACCCAAGTGGCATATAAATATGGTTCTGAACCCAAGCAGAAGAAGCTAGAATTCTCGATTCCTTATTATGCGTCTGCGGAACTGCGCGAATATTGCAACGATTACTAGAATATTTTTCTTGGAGTGTCCGCTCTACATTTCTTGCGAATCCGCGGCCGCCATTATTGCTTTCTATATGTGCCGTTATAGTCTCCCCAGAGAATAATAGATCGGCGACTTGGTTTTCTGTCGTTTCCATTGCCTCATCTGTAAAGACTAGATTTGTAATGTAGAATTCGTTTTGATAGATCACGCCGTTTATGGAGCACAAGAAGTCGGTTCCGGTATCGGCCGTATCTGTAAAATTAATCACTTCAGCATATGGCGGCAATTTCTCCCATTCTTTAAATTCGCTGTAGAGCCTACCACCCACATCAATCGGTTGTTGATTGTAGTTTGCTTCGACGATATCTTGGTTCATTTCGCGAGTCTTTATCTCGTAGTCATGCCGGCTCAATATTTCATCGCAAAGCATCTTTCCGTCGTCCTGGACAGCTTTCATTGTGATCGCCTCTACGTCGTCGCCATAAGCGCTCACGATCCGTCCAGCAAGGTCTCCAAGTGCCCAGCGCGTCATGATGACTATTACTTTCCAATCGTTACCCTCGAGACGCTGAATCATCGTATTGGTAAACCATGCCCAGTGTTTGTCTAGTGTTGCTTCGTTGTAGGCTTCTTCGGCATTCTTGATGATATCGTCGATTAGGACGATGTTCGCGCCGAAGCCAGTTGCGGTACCGGTTGGCGAAGTTGCTAGATAGTTATTCTTGCTACTCCCAGTCAGCGCCCAAAGGCTCGCGCTTGCTTGGCCTCGCTTGATCTGGGTGTGGGGAAAGATATCGGAATAGACGACATGATCGCTGTCGGCTTTTCGCTCGGAAATAGTGTCTCTCACCTTTCTTGCGAATGAAGTCGAAAGGATTTCGTTATATGATCCGGTCATTACGGCTATCTCTGGATTCTGACCGAATAACCATTCTACAAGGCAGGTGGCCGTAAAGCTCTTGTAGTGGCGTGGAGGTAAGTTAATTACGAGGAAGTGCTTTTTATTTTGGTTCATGAAACTCTGAATCTTATTGCAGATTTCCGTCAGGTATTTTCGGCTCTTTTGGTAATGATTAGGGTAGAGGAGTCGACAATAGCCAATAAAGCTCTTGCGAGCTAAAGACAATCTCATCTCGCGAACTTGCTTTTGGTCTTGTCGCAATTCCTCTATTGCTAGCATTATTCTTCTTCTCCTAATAACTTACGCAGTTCTTCTACAGTTAAATCATCGTATGGACTTGGCTTTTCTTCGTAGATCTCCATATCTATTGGTTGTACTGGAGCGCCCTCGGCCTGGTTCATGGTTTCTACAAAATCTTTAGTGCTTCGTACGGCTCGGCTAGCTTGTGCGAGTGCTAGATATTCGCCGTAGGGTGTTTTCTTATTCGTCTTGGCGTTTTGAATTCTTTTCTCAACTTCGTCGGTAGGAACGCTCCAGAGTTTTCGGAGCTGAAAGCGCGGTGAATGCTTTGGATTAAAATTATCATCATCGGCGATATTGTAGATGTCTTGCGGCCTGTCACGGAAGCTAGTTTTTGGCGTATTTCCTTTAACGAATCGGCCTTTAGAATCTCTATTTTTGTCCGCTTGTGTACAAGCGGCTGACCTCTGTTGCTTTTTGGCTGGTTTTTTAGTCTTTTTCGCCGTCATGGTTGGCCTCTACTTTCGGCGTAAAATCTTCCCAACCCGTATCGTCTTCATCGTAATTTAGTTTATTTATGAAACGGAAGTAGCGCTTGCGAATTACGTCACAGAACTTCGGATCGAGTTCCATGGCATAGCAAATCCGCCCGGTCTGTTCGGCAGCAATTATTGAGCTTCCGCTCCCGGTAAATAAGTCGAGAACGATCTGGTTCGGCCTTGAGCTATTCATCATCGCATTTGCGCCAAGCGTTACTGGTTTCTGCGTTGGATGAACATAAGTCGTCACTTTATCGCGATCGAAATCCCAGACTGTCGATTCATTTCGCATATTCTCAATCATCTTGATGAGCTGTTCTTTCTTCATCTCATTAAGCTCACGACGTTTTAGCCCTAGAATAGTTTTCTTATCGCGGCCGCCATACCATTTAGCATGATGATCTTTTCGCCAAAGATACATACAGGCCTCGTGCGCATAATGGTAGTCGTAACGGCCAAGTGTCATGCCTTTATTCCAGATAAGTTCTTCTTTATAGACGAATCCTACGTCTTCGAGGGCTTTTCTGAATTCGATATGATTGCTACTCGCGAACCAACAGTAGACAGCCGCTTCCGGAGAGACAAAACTCTCCGCCGCCGAAAATGCGTCGAAGAGGAAATCATATAATACGCTATCTTTCAGGTCGTCGTTTTTGATCGAGCCTTGTTTTTTGCTCTTATAATTCACGCCGTATGGTGGATCCGTATAGAGCAAACTTGCAATCTTGTCGTTCATCAAGGTCTCTACGTCTTCTAGCTTCGTAGAATCGCCGCACATTAAGCGATGCTCGCCGAGCTTGTAGACTTCGCCATACTTGCTGATTGGCTCGTTTTTTTCATCTAGTTCCGGAGCAATATCTTCCTGGATCTCTTTTTCAGGTTCTTCTAATTCAATATCTAAACCTAGATCGGCTAAGTTTAAGTCTCCCCATTCCTCAGAAAGTTTATCCAGATCCCACTCGCCGTTATTGACGTTGTCGCGGATCACAATCTCGCGTTCACGTTCCTCGGTTAAACCTTTAAGAAGATAAGTTGGAACTTCTTTTAGTCCAAGATACTTGGCCGCATCATAGCGCTGATTACCAGCGATGATTACTAACTCTCCGGTGCGGTCAGAGAGGAGAAGTGGTCTCGCCTCGAAATAGTCTGGATTGTCCTTTATTGACTTAACGAGAATCTGAAAGTCCTCGCTACTAATCTTGCGAGGATTATTTTCTAGTTTTCTTAAATCTTCGAGCTTTCGATACTCCATTGATATCCTTTCCGTCCTGAACGCGGACTTTATATTCTTTGCCGTAGATATTAAGGTTCGCTTCGCCGTCCTTTACCCTGTCTGTCACATCATAAGGATTCTCGTGGATATGGACTACCACTCGGCCGTTGTTATCCGATTTTGTATTGATGATCTCTACCATAATTTCTCCTTTCTTTATATTTCCGACTGGATTCTTCGAGAATCTCAATAAGGTCGGCTATGGTTTTTGGTGGGAACTTTCCTCGATATCCTATGAATTGCATCTCGAATCTCTCGCGAAGACCATTATCTGCTTTGTCAGTCACGATTCCGGCTTCGATAGCGATACGATTAAGCGGCAAGTAGAAGAGGTATAGCCTCTTACCTCGTACTCGCGCCCAGAAAGACTTGTTTAGCTTTCGTTCCACTAGGATATCGTCTAGCGCATACATCGCTTGTTCTAGGGCTTCCAGATACCGATATTTAGTTATGTATTGTTTTCTATGGGTAGCAAAGCGGTCGCAGA
>CAMZEA010000029.1 GCA_947305655.1 uncultured Candidatus Saccharibacteria bacterium
CAGCAACCAGCTGCTCCAGAAGCACCTAACACTCCAGCAACTCCAGCGGAGTAATCACTAGTGGCAGAGCTATCTAATAAGGATGGGCTCAATCGCTGCCCCCATTGTGGGGGTAGCGATATTGCCACTGATGCAAAAGCTGGCAAGTTGAAATGTAACTACTGCCAGACGGTTTTTGATGCGAAGAGCGCAAATGAAGCCGGCGGCGTAGAAGGAATGAAGGGCGAAACGCGCGGTCTTGGCGCTGAGGATATTATTCCTGGCGACGACATCGTGAAGACCTTTAAATGTCCAGCCTGTGGGGCAGAAGTGGTGCTCAATACTGAGGAGGCATTATCTGCGTCCTGCCACTGGTGCCGTCATATCTTCTCAGCAAACGAGCAAATTAGTAACGGCGCAGTGCCGGATCTCGTCTTGCCATTTTCGATGACGCGCGAGGAAGCAGAGAAGAAAATCCGCGAGCTCGTCGAGCCAAAAATGGATTCGCTGGACGGCGAATTCAAGGCTGCTTTCAAGCCAGAAGATGTGCGTGGCGTGTATTTCCCGTACATGATTGTGGACGTAAATGCCCATTCTACCTCTGATGGTGAGGCCGAAAAGACAGTTGAACAAAAAAGTTATCCACCTTACAAGGTCGATGAGTATTTCATCTCGCGTGACTTTGATGTGCTAGTTGACGATTTGACAGTCGAATCTTCATCCAGCAGATTAAATCAGGATACCTACGTCAATTCCAACAACATTATTAACGCGATTTTGCCGTTCGATACGGAGAACGCGACGGTTTGGAATGCGAATTATCTGCGTGGTTTCGCGAGCGAGAAGCGCACGGTTAATATCAATAATTTGAAGGAGATCGTGGCGCTCCAGAGTGGTGATATCGCACGCAAGAAGGCGCGTGAATCAGCGGCTCAATATGACCGCGGCATCCACTGGGAGCACGAGCATCTTGGTATCAAGGGGACGAGCTGGAAGGCGGCTTATCTCCCGGTCTGGCTCTATAGCTACAAGGGCACGAAGGATGCGCGCATTTATTACATCGCAATCAACGCTCGCACTGGCGAGACGGTTGGCTGCCTCCCGACGCATGATAAGAAGGGCCTCAATATCGACGCACGCCACCATCATGAGAATGAGACTCGTGCCGAAGTGAAGAACATGAAGGCTGAGGATAAGCTCACGAAGCAGGGCAAGAAAGTCTATACACGCGAGATTGAATATAGGAATGATAACCGCGTGATCGGGTCGCTGTCGCATGGCCGCGACGAGATGCTTGCGATTGAAAAGGGTCGCTTCCAGAATGGCGCAAACTATACGCACAAGAAGTCCAGTTCACTTAACGTCCCTATGATTATCTTCTGGATTATCTTTGCGATTATGATGTTCGCGATTTTGACGGGTGGGCATGGCGGTGGCTCTGGCCGCCACAGTAGCAGTTCGAGCTCGTCGAGCTATGATTCCAGTTGGAGCAGCAGCAGTTCCGACTATGGATCTAGTAGTTCGGACTGGGGCAGCTCAGATTCGAGTAGTGGTTTTGACTATAGTTACGACTATTAAGGAGAGATATGGCACTAAAAAGCGAAAAAAATGGTATCAACCGCTGTCCGAATTGCGGCTCGTCTGATGTAAAACTTGATGTCAAAACCGGCAAGCTCAAGTGCAATTTTTGTAAGAGCGCGTTCGAGGGCAAGAAAGCGAATGCGCGCGGTGGCGTTGAGAAGCTAAAAGGCGAGACGGTCGGGGGCGGAGCCGAGCAGATTATTCCTGATGAAAAAGTTATCGTAACTCTCAAGTGCCCAGCTTGTGGCGCCGAAGTCGTGATTAATACTGAAGAATCGGTGAGCGCACGCTGTCACTGGTGCCGCCATACCTTGTCCCTGAATGAGAAGATGAAGAACGGCGCGGTGCCGGATCTCGTTTTGCCATTTAGCTATGAGAAAGAGAAGGCAGAGGAGAGCATTCGTCAGTTCGTGGCGAAGCGCAAATTCTTCGCGCATCCGAAGTTCCGCCGCGAATTCAAGCCAGAGAACGTCATGGGCGTGTATTTGCCGTACATGATTGTTGACGTGAACGCGCATGCGAACATGGCCGGCGAGGCAGAGCACCTAATCCGCACTTATACGAGTGGCGGCAAGCACAAGACGCGCTATTATGACGCTGAAGCCTTTTCGGTGACGCGCGAATTCGACCTTCTCGTTGACGACCTTACGATTGAATCTTCGAGCAAGCGCAGGAACCAGGATATCCATGCTAATACGAACAACGTCATCAACGCAATTATGCCGTTTGACACGGAGAACTGCGAAGAGTGGACTCCGAACTATTTGCACGGTTACGCTTCCGAGCGTCGCGATACGAATGTCGATGACCTCCGCGACCAGCTCAATTTGCAAGTTGGCGATATTGCACGCTTCCGCGTCAAAGAAAGCATGACTTATTACAATCGTGGCGCAAGATGGGCGAAGGAAGATATTGAGACGAAGGGCAGTATTTGGAAAGCGGCTTATCTTCCGGTGTGGCTTTATAGCTATCTTGAAGAGAACAAGAAGGGCAAGATGCTTCACTATGTGGCCGTGAACGGCCGCACGGGCGAGACGATGGGTTCGGTGCCGATTAACAAGACGCGCCTTCGCATTGTTTCGGCAATTGTTGAGATTATTGGTATTTTCCTCGGTTGGCAGTGGATGAAGTTCTGGCTTGGAATTGACCTTGACGCCGATGATGATAACCCGTTCATCTGGGGTCTCGCGGGGCTCACGCCTGGTTTTATTTACTATTGGATCATGGTGGCGCGTTACCGCAATATGAATGCTCGCCACAAGCACGAGGCAGAGACGCCTTCGGAGATCAAGAATCTCAAGAAGACCGATGTTTCGATTGGTCGTAGGAATCGTCTGCGCAACGCGCGTATTGCTGGCGCGAATGATTCCGTTGTAAAGGGCGTGCTTGCGTCTGGAGGCAAGAAGATGATGGGCGAGAAGATGGCGAACTGGCTCGGTATTGGTCGCATGACCGGAACGAAGCCGACCGATACGCAGGCGGGGCAGGATACGCCACAGCAAATTGCGAAGGCCGAGAAGAGAGCGAGCGCCGGGAAGATTATTGCAATCTTTGTCATTATCTTCGCGGTAATTGCGATAGCGACCTTGGCATTTTCGATGATCGGGCGCGTAAAAGTGAATGTTCGCGTGAGAGTAAAGGATTTGCAGTCGACCGTGAGGACTTGGAGCAATTCGTATGATTCGGTTACGTATGGCGAAGAGGTGGGGCAGATGCATGTCTATACGAAGAGCAACTCGCAGGGCTATCTGGGTTTTGACTTTACGAAGGAAGATTTGCCGAAGGTTAGCGCGCATCTAACTGGGAAGAGCGATGTGTCGATTAGGAGCCTAAGGGATTCGGAATTCGCGCTCGAGGAAGAGTCGAAGCTGCATCGCGAGCTAAAGAATAGTGGCTTGCGCTACAAAGCAACGATAAAACCGACGATTCTTCGCAGTGAGCGCAGTTTGCTCTATGTGAGTGGCGACAGTAAGTCTGACTCGAATGTATTCTGCGAGCTTCATGAGAAAGCAACATCGTCTGGCAGCAGCTATGACTATGACGTGAATTTGCAGTGTATCCAGCTCGATCGTGAAGAGGTGGACTACAACGGCATCAAATTGTAAAATAAAGATATGAAACTATATAACACCGCCACCCGTCAGTTGGAAGAATTTGTGCCGCAGGATCCGAATGCGGTCAAGATTTATACTTGTGGCCCGACGGTGTACTCGTATGCGCATATTGGCAATCTTGCTTCATATGTTTATTGGGATTTATTAATCCGCACTATGCAGCTAAATGGCTGGAAGGTTGACCGTGTACTAAATTTGACCGACGTTGGTCATCTCGTTTCTGATGCTGATGATGGTGAGGACAAGATGGAGAAGGGTGCACGCCGTGAGGGTGTAACGGTCTGGGATATTGCGCAGAAATATATTGACGCATATCTCGCAGACTTCCGTTCGCTGGGCCTTCTCGAGCCAAAGAAGATTTGCCGTGCGACGGATTATATTGAGCAGGATACGAAGCTTGTTGATGCGCTCGATAAGGCTGGTTTTCTATATGACACGACCGATGGTTTGTATTTTGACACGTCGAAGTTCCCGAAGTATGCGGAGTTTGCGAAGCTTGACCTTGAGAATTTGAAGGCCGGTGCTCGCGTAGAGTTTTCTGACGAGAAGCGCAACCCGTCTGACTTTGCGGTCTGGAAATGGGTTCGCGCAGGCGAAGATCATGCAATGAAATGGGAGTACCGTGGACGCATGGGTTATCCTGGTTGGCATCTCGAGTGCTCGACGATTATCCACGAAGAGCTCGGTGAGCCGATTGATATCCATACTGGCGGCATTGATCATATTCCGATTCATCACACGAATGAAATCGCACAGACTGAGGCTGGTTACGGTAAGAAGCTCGCGAATGTTTGGATGCACTGTAACTTCATCACGAGTGAAGGACAAAAGATTTCGAAGTCGCTTGGCAACTGCTATTATTTGCGCGATTTGATCGACCGCGGTTATTCGCCGGTAGATTTTAGGGCCTGGATGTACCAAGGTCACTATCAGGCGGAACGCGACTTCAATTTCGAACAACTAGCGGCTGCGCATGCGCGCTTGATGAACTATCGGAATTTTGCAGCACTGCGCTGGCAGGGCGTTGAACAGTCCGACTTCGAGGAAGAGCAGAAGCAGATTCTCGAATTCTTGAATACGAATTTGAATTCGGCTGGTGCATTCGCGGTGCTCGATAGCCTAGCGAAGAGCGGCAAGGCACCAAGCGAGAAGTTCCTAAAGTTTATTGACGACGCGTTCGGCTTCGAGATTGCAGCATCGACGCCAGATATTTCGAATGACCTCAAGCAGAAGATTGCGGAGCGCGTGACGGCTAAGCAAGAGAAGAATTACGCGCGTGCTGATGAGCTGCGCGACGAGATCTTGGCGCAGAGTATCGAACTGCTTGATGGCGCCGATGGCGTAAGATGGCAATATAAATAAAAACCGGCCTTCGTGGCCGGTTTTTTTGTTAGGCTTTTTCGGCGAGGATGACTTTGTCCTCGAGTTTCTTTTCTTCTGGTTTTTTCTCGAGCGGCTTTGGTTCGTCT
>CAMZEA010000030.1 GCA_947305655.1 uncultured Candidatus Saccharibacteria bacterium
AATCGCCAGGACAATAATAACTATTACGTGCCTACATTTTTTTGGCTTTTCTGCGGCCTTTATCTCCGGCGCCGCAACTGGCTGCTCGTCTTGCATCATAAGATTCCTTATATTACTTACGCTTATTGTAACACGAGGAAAGTAATCAGGAAAAACTCGGCCGCGCGTCCCCGTGCCGACCTGCTAAAAGCCGGCCTTTAAGCCGGCTTCCAGATTGACTATATAGCAATGATTGCGCCAAACGCTAATTGGCTAATTCTGGCCAAATATAAAGTATTAGTGAGTGTGCTTTGCCATTAGCGTCCACGGCGAATGCGTCCGCTCCTTCCTCGTCGCCGCCTTCGTAAATGGCTTTTACATTGTTTAAGCCGTCCAGCTTGTCCTGGTATATAAAGCCATACTCATCATCGCAGCGGATTGCAGCAACGGTGCCGTCTTCCCTGAGCATTAAAACAGCTTCATTGCCGCCATTCCCGAAATGAGCAATCATTATTTGCTTCAGGGTGCCGCCGACTTTGAAACTCTTCGAGACATCTTCCGGGAAGACTCGGCCATCAAAGTCCCCATCACTTATTTCGATTACGATGGCGTTTCTGTTACTGTCGATGTAATACCAATTATCTCCGATCGCAAATAGGGTTTCGTTGTAGTTTTGGTCTATACTCTTATCTAACTCAACGACTTTAGTCTTCGCTTCAATCGTTAATGTGATTTTGCCGTGCTCTATATCATCCGTTGGTTTATAGTCGTTATTATCTGAAGGTGTGGTCTTTTTGGAACCATTGTTGGCGTCGCTAGCATTTTGGCTAGTGTTTGTGCTGATTTCGCAATTAGCTGGTTTCTTTTGTAAGTTCAAGATTAGCTCAACGACACCGAAGGCTAAGCTGCCGGCGAGCAGGAATGTCAGGATAATAATTACCACGACGTGCTTACATTTTTTTGGCTTTTCTGCGGCCTTTATCTCCGGCGCCGCAACTGGTTGAGTGGTTTCTTCCATAAGTTTCCTTATATTACTTATGGTTATTATAACACTGCGGAAAAAGAACAAAAAACTCTAAATTAGCACTCTTGCATTCCGAGTGCTAATTGTCTATAATAGGGGTATGGTTGATGAATTTAATGAAATTATGAGTCATCTCAGCGAAAATGCACGCTTTGCGTTGCAGAAAGCTGACTACTATTCCAAACGCTACAACCAGGGCTATATGGGCACCGAACATCTTTTGATGGGCATCATGGCGCAGGATACTTCGACTGGCGCCAAAATGCTCAGCGCCGAGGATGTTGACCTTGATCAGCTCGAGCGCGCGCTCGGCAAACCGGCCGTTGATGTTCCGGCTTCGCCGATGGCGATGATGTCGCTCTCCGAGGCTACCGTTTTGACGCTTCGCATGGCGATGAATTTTGCGAAAGAAAATGGTATCGAAATTGTCGGCACCGAGCACATTGTTTATGCGCTCCTTCGCCAGCCAAATTCCCGTGCGACCGTTCTTCTGTCTCAACTCGATGTCGACACCGAAAAGGTCGCAAACGAAATCGAAAACCTCATCGAAAAGCAGGCCGAAGAGGCCAAGGTTGAGGCCGAGAAACGCAAAGCCGGCAAGCGTGCTACTTTCCGCTATCTCACGAAATACGGCACCGACCTTACCGAAGAAGCCCGTCAGGGCAAACTCGACACTGTGATTGGCCGCGAGCAAGAAATCGAACGCGTCGTTACGATTCTTTGTCGCCGCACCAAGTCGAACCCGGTACTTATTGGCGAAGCTGGTGTCGGTAAAACTGCTATCGTCGAAGGCCTCGCTACTCGCATCGCGAAAAACGAAGTGCCGAGCAGCCTCATCGGCAAGCGCATTTTCCAAATCGACCTGAGCGCCGTTGTTGCTGGCACCAAGTTTCGTGGCGAATTTGAGGAGCGCATAAAGGGGATTATTGACGAAGCCGTTGGCGACGAATCCGTCGTGCTATTTATTGACGAGCTTCATTTGCTCGCCGGCGCCGGTAGCTCTGAAGGCAGCATGGATGCGGCAAATATTTTGAAGCCAGCCCTCGCGCGTAACCAGCTAAAACTCGTTGGCGCCACTACCCTCGACGAATATCGCAAGAATATCGAGAAAGACAAGGCGCTCGCTCGCCGTTTCCAGACCGTTATCGTGAACGAGCCAAGCCCAACCATTACGCTCCGTATTCTGAAGGGTATCAAGAAGCATTACGAGAAGCATCATCAGGTTTCAATTAGTGACGAAATTCTCGAAGAAGCCATTAATCTTTCTGAGCGTTACATTTCCGATCGTTTCATGCCGGACAAAGTTATCGACGTGATTGATGAAGCGAGCGCAATTGCCCGCGTCGCCTTCGATAAAAAAGGCGGCTCCGCATATAAGAAACTGAAAATCGAACTCGACGATTTGAATAAGAAAATCGAAGAGGCCGCCGAAGCTGAAGACTACGAGAAGGCCGCTGAGTTCAAGACTCGCGCTGCTCAGGCCGAAGAAGAGCTAAGGAAACTCGAAAAGGCCAACAAGGACGTCGACAAAACTCCAGCTGTCACGAGCGAAAACCTCGCCGCAGCCATCAGCCTCAAAACCGGCATTCCAGTCACGCGCGTCCGTGGCTCCGAACAGGAACTCTTACTAAATCTCGAAAAGCATCTCCAAAAAGAAATCATCGGCCAGAACGAAGCGATTGCCGCAACGAGCAAAGCGATTCGCCGCGGCCGCTCTGGCATTTCGAATCTCCATCGTCCAATTGGTTCGTTTATCTTCATGGGTCCAACTGGTGTCGGCAAGACTGAGCTCGCGAAGACCATCGCGCGCGAGGTTTTTGGCGGCGATGATGCTCTGATCAAGATCGATATGTCTGAATTTGGCGAGAAGCATAATGTTAGCCGTCTCGTCGGCGCGCCAGCTGGCTATGTCGGCTACGAAGATGGCGGTAAGCTCACCGAGCAAATTCGTCGCCATCCATATTCTGTGGTACTATTTGACGAAATCGAAAAAGCTCATCCAGACGTCTTTAATATTTTGCTCCAGATTCTTGAAGACGGCGAATTGACTGACGGCCAGGGCACGAAAGTGAAGTTCAATAACTCGATTATTATCCTGACCAGCAACCTCGGCGCCGAGGACATGTATCGCGAATCCGAAATGGGCTTCGCCGTGAAGACAAAGCGCGACGCGAAGGCCTTGAAGGCCGAGCACGATGCGAATGAGGAGGCCGCAATGAAGGCGCTTCGCAAACTCATGCGTCCAGAACTCGTGAACCGCTTTGATGCAATCGTGACCTTCAATGCATTGAGTCACGAAAACGTCGAGCGTATTTTCGATAACATGATTGCTGATCTCAAAAAGCGCCTATCGAAGAAATCGATTGGTCTTGAGCTTACTCCGGCTGCGAAGAAGCAACTCATTGCTAAGGGTTACGATCCAAAGAATGGCGCACGCCCACTACGCCGCACGATTGAGGATAACGTTGAGACTTTGCTTGCCGATAATATTCTTGCCGGCAAATTCGATAAGGGCGATATTGCTAAGCTCGACTTCAAGAAGGGCGAGTTTACCCTCGTCAAAGCCCGCGAATAAAATCGCTTTGTGATAGAATATAGGCAGATTAGCATAATCATTTTTATGAATAAAAATTCTGCCAAAACTCGCCACATTCACTACGCTATCCGCGCTGTTTGTTGCTTTATTCTGGCGGTCTGCGCATTCATTGCAATTACTCAAATTGATTACCGCGCGATTTTTGATGAGTTCACGGCTATTGGCTATGAGCCAAGTTCTGAGCTCGACGAAATTGTATCGGATCTTCGTCTGACCAGTAAGGGGATGCGCGTTTTTAAAGCAACGCGCGCCGAACTTCAGGAAGCGGACGCCTTCAACGAGAGCTGTCCGAATGCAGACAGCAATTATTACGTGCTCGGTTGCTATAATCATGACCAAATTTACGTCTATAACATTAAGCACAGGGAGCTGCCGGGCATTCGCCAATCGACGCTCGCACACGAAATACTTCACGCGGTTTGGGCGCGCATGTCCAATCGCGAACGCGACGAGCTCAAATCAAGCCTCGACGCAGTTTATGCGAACAATGAAGATCTCGCCGAGCATCTCAAACTTTATAACGAAGATTCATTCTATGATGAGCTACACTCTATAGCCGGGACCCAGATTGACAAGAGTCAGATGCCGCCAGTTCTCGCCGCGCATTACGCAAAGTATTTCGAGAAGCAGAGCAAAGTTTACGATTTCTTCGCGGATTACAATAATCGCTTCAAAGCCATCCGCACTCGTCTCGAAGAGCTCGAAAAAATTATCGCTGAAAAGCGAGCAAGCTACGAAGAGTTTTTGAAGGCATATGAGGCAGATAATGCTAAATTGAGCCAAGATATTGCGGATTTTAATGAGCGCTCGCGCTCGACCAGCAATGGTTTTTCGACGATTGAAGAATGGCAGCTAAAGCGCCAGGAATTAGCGGATCGCCAGGCCGAGATGAGCAAACGCTATTCTGAGCTGCTCGAACGTATCAGTGAGATTAACAAGTATGTAAACGAGTACAACGCGAACATCCTTCGCACGAAAGAATATACAAAAGTCATGAATAGCCATGGCGCCGACGCCGCGGATGACGTCGCTGAATAGTTGGCACTCTTGGTTCGAGAGTGCTATACTATAACTATGAAAAATTATTTAGTTCCAACCGTTGTTGAAGAAAGCAATAAGGGTGAGCGCGCCTACGATATTTATTCGCGCCTTCTCAAAGAGCGCGTCGTGTTCCTTGGCGACCAAGTCACGCCAGAGACCGCGAATATTGTTATCGCTCAGCTCTTGCATCTTGCATATGAAGATCCAAAAAAGGATATTAAGCTTTATATTAATTCGCCAGGCGGCTCCGTCTATGACGGCCTAGCAATTATCGACACGATGAACTATATCGAACCAGATGTTCAGACCATCGGTATCGGTCTCCAGGCCTCGATGGGCGCAATGTTGCTGTCTGCTGGCGCAAAGGGCAAACGTGTTTGTTTGCCAAACGCCCGCGTGATGATTCACCAGCCAAGTTCTGGCA
>CAMZEA010000031.1 GCA_947305655.1 uncultured Candidatus Saccharibacteria bacterium
CTACCGGTTGGGATTTCAATAACGACGTTAATCGTACCTTCTTTATAATTTCCTGCGTCAAGAACCTGATTAAAATCAGCCATATTTTCCTTTCTCTTTACTCCATTTGTTTTCCCTATTATACCACGCGCCTTATGATATAATAAGCATAAGGAATATTATCAAAGGGAGACTTTCTAATGGTCAAAATTGCAATTAATGGGTTTGGGCGCATTGGCCGCAACGCTTTCAAAATCGCCTTTGATCGCAACGATGTCGAAATCGTCGCCATCAACGATTTAACTGATGCCAAAACTCTCGCTCACCTACTAAAATACGATTCAAACTACGGCATTTATGCCTGCAATGTCGATTCTGACGACGAAAATATCATCGTCGAAGGCGAAAAGATTCGCGTTTACAGCGAAAAGGAGCCACAGAATCTCCCATGGGGCGAACTCGGTGTCGATGTTGTCATCGAATGTACCGGTCTCTTTACCGACCCAGCCAAGGCCCGCGCTCACATCGAAGCCGGCGCCAAGAAGGTCGTCATCTCTGCCCCCGCTAAGGGCGAAGGCGCCAAAACTATCGTCCTCGGCGTCAACGAAGACGAAGTCACAAGCGATGACCAAATTCTCTCCAACGCATCTTGTACGACCAACTGTATTGCGCCAGTTATGAAGGTCCTCGAAGATTTCATCGGCATCGACAAGGCCATGATGACCACCGTCCATAGCTACACTGCTAGCCAGAAGCTCCAAGACGCTCCTGCCAAGGATATCCGCGAAGCTCGCGCTGCAGCTGAGAATATCGTCCCAACGACCACCGGTGCCAGCAAGGCCGCCGCAAAGACCATTCCAAGCCTCCAAGGCAAGTTCAATGGTCTTTCCGTCCGCGTCCCAACCCCAGTCGTTTCCCTCGCAGACATCACCGCTGTTACGAAGCGCCCAACCAGCGTCGAAGAAATCAACGATATTTTCCGCAAAGCTGCTAACGAAGATTATTACAAAGGCATTCTCGCTGCTACCGACGAAGAGCTCGTCTCTATCGACTACCGTGGCAACAGCAACTCCGCCATCGTTGATCTGAAGCTCACCGATGTCATCGAAGGTACCCTCATCAAGGTTGTCGCTTGGTACGACAACGAGTGGGGCTACAGTAACCGCCTCGTCGAGCTCAGCGTCGACTTTGGCAAAATGAGGAACGAATAATAATGCACGTCTATCTCGGCGCTGACCACCGTGGTTTCGATTTAAAGAACAAGGTTATCGAATGGCTTGCTAGCCGCCAGATTACCTTCACGGATTTTGGCGCCATCGAATACGACGCCGAAGACGATTACAACGACTACGCTCGCAAAGTGGCCGAAGCAGTCCTCCGCAATAACACCGAAGGTCATTTTGGCGTTCTTCTCTGCGGCTCTGGTCAAGGCATGTGCATGCAGGCCAACCGCTACAAAGGCATTCGCGCCGCCCTCTGCAATTCGTCTAGTGAAGCCTACGAAACCCGCGGCCACAACAATGCAAACGTGCTCTGCATCTCCGCAGATAACGCTAGCGAGCACTTCTCCGAGATATTAGACGCATTTCTCAATACTCAACCATTACCAGACGGACGCTATCAACGCCGCTGCAAAAAGTTAGACGAGGATTAATATGGCAGTACCAATAATCGCCCCAACAATCACCACTTCAAATCCAACCGAATATAAGGAAATCATCAAGAAGTACTATTCCTTCACGAAGCGCATTCATATCGATGTGTCTGATGGCACGCTCGGCCCAAATGTCCCCGTCTCGATGAGCGAGACCGCTGTTTGGTGGCCAAAAGGCTGGCAAGTCGACATTCATCTCATGAGCGCCGAACCAGGTAATCACTTGGATAACCTCATCAAGCTCCATCCAAATCTCGTCATCCTCCACCCAGAAGCGAAAGATGACCTTCTCTCTATTTTCGATACCTTGAAACAAAACGGTATGAAAGTCGGTGTCGCAATCACAAAGAGTATCTACCCACCTTCCATCAAGCCAATCATCGAAGCTGCAGACTATGCTCTCATCTTCTCTGGCACGCTCGGCAAGCAAGGCGGCGAAGCCGACCTTCTTCTCCTCGAAAAAGTCCAGCTCATCCAGGAAATCCACCAGGCCATCGAAATCGGCTGGGATGGCGGCGCTAATCTCGAAAATGTCCGCACCATCGTTCATGGCGGCGTCACTGTCATTAATGTCGGTAGCGCAATTAGCAAGGCCGACGACCCACAGAAAATGTATACCGCTCTAATGGCTGAAACCGAAAAGGAGGATCCAATTTAATGGCTCGTATCGTTAGTATTGGTTCTGCCCTACAAGATATCTTCCTCATCGACCACGACGACTTTGGCACCAACACCAAAGGCTTCTTTAACCAGCTTGAATTAGGCGCGAAAGTCGACATCGATAAGATAAAATATAGCACCGGCGGCGGCGCGACTAACGCTGCTACTACTTTTGCGCGCAATGGCCACGAATCCATCTTCTTTGGCTGCATTTCACGCGATTCTGCCGGCCAAGCCATCCTGAATTCCCTCGACGACGAGGGTATCGACTCTAGTTACGTCACCTTCCTCGACCGCGAGCATACTGGCTCGTCAATCGTCATCCTCCCGCCTAGCGGCGAGCGAACTATCCTCACCTGCCGTGGCGCTAGCTCACGCTTTGATGCGCTTGAGCCGAACGACCTCGATGACGTCAATCCAGATTGGCTCTACGTCACCACCTTCCGAGGCGATATGGATATGCTCGATCACTTCTTTATGAAGGCCCGCTCGCTCAAAACCAAGATCATGTTTAATCCGGGCAACCTCGAGCTTAAGCATCCCCGCAAACTCATCGGTCTTCTCTCTGACGTCGAGGTTCTCCTCGTCAATAAGAAAGAAGCCCAGCAGATCGTCGAAGGCCACCTCTTGACCGAGCTTGTTTCGAAGCTCGCTAGCTACGTTCCAAAAGTCATCATTACCGATGGCAGCCAAGGCGGCATCGCCACTGATGGCGAAGAAATTTATCGTTTCAGCATCTATGAAGACGTCAAAGTGAAAGACGCCACTGGCGCGGGCGACGCCTTCGGTTCCGGCTTCCTCGCCGCTTACGCCAACGGCAAATCATTCAAAGATTCCCTCATCTTCGCAAGCGCCAATTCGACTTCCGTCATCCAGCATATCGGCAGCAAAGACGGCATCATCGGTTCAAGCGCTAACATTCATAATATGCCGATTCAGGAGATTCGCTAATGGACAAAGTCGTTACTAACTGGCTTGATGCTATCGCCAGCGAAAAGCTCGACGCCGAAGACGTCGAACGTTCCCTTCGCTACGCAAAAGACCTCGAGCAAGGTCTCGCCAAAATCCGCACCTTTGCGCAAGGCGTCGCAATCTTTGGTTCTGCCCGTCTCGACGAAGACAGCAAATGGAGCCAACTCGCCGAAAAACTCGGTTTCATGCTAGCCCAGAACGGCCATGCCGTGATTTCTGGCGGCGGCCCAAGCATCATGCAGGCAGCCAACAAAGGTTGTTACGAAGCCGGTGGCCGCAGTATCGGCCTCAACATCCAGCTCCCGCACGAGCAACACATCAATCCATACGTCACTGATTCCGTTGAGTTCCGCTACTTCTTTGCCCGCAAAGTTATGCTCACAATGTCCGCCAAAGTCTACGTTTTCTTCCCTGGCGGCTTCGGCACTCTCGATGAATTCTCCGAAATCCTCATCCTCATGCAGGAAGGCAAAATGCCAAAAATGCCAATGTTCCTCATCGGCAAGAGTTTCTGGAAACCGCTCGACAAATTCTTCGAAAGCAAAATGCAGAAGATGGGCACCATCAAGGCAACCGACCGTAAGATTTATCGCATTACCGACGATATTACAGAGGTCGTGAAGGCCGCCAACAAGATTGGTCATCCGAGCATTCACGAAAACATCTACAATAACTACTCGAACGAAAAATCAAACATCTAAAAGCCGCCCGAAGGGGCGGTTTTTTATTTGTCTATCACGTTTTCGTCGCCAAAGACTTCTTTGAGCCCCGAGATCAAGACGCTTTCGAGCTCAACCTTGAACGGCATGCGCATTGCCTTTTTCTTCTCGCCAATCACGAGAATAACCTCAGATAGACCAGGATAAGTACCGCAAATCTTTGTCATCGCATCAAGCTTCTTCTTGTCTGAAGAATCGAGAATGCGGATATACAGCTTCTTCGCCTTCACTGGCTTCGCGTCAATTGCGCTCTCAGATGTCTGGAATTTCGTCGCCGGCTTATCTGCGGATTTCCTATAACCACCGCCAACCGACGTCGCCGCAACCTTACCGCGCGGCTTGCTTGGCGCTACGCCCTTCGTCGGCGTCTTTAGCGTTGCACCGGTCGACTCATAACTATCGAGTTCCTCATCAGTAACGACCGTGATTTCCTCAGCATTAATCTTCGCCTCATCCGTCATATAGCCATCGCGGTCTCTAGAATTCACCTTACCGGAAACCTTCACGACCGTGTCAACGATAAGTTTCCCGCCGACCTCTTCAAAAGTCCTCGGGAATACAGTCACTTCAATATCACCAACCTTATCCTCAATCTTTACGAACGCCATCTTCGAACCGCTCTTCGTGATGAGCGTACGAACATTCGTAATTAGACCGCCTACAATCACCGAAGCACCATCAAGCTCTGGCTTGATTTCGTTCGTTGGCATTGTCTGTTCTTGGAAATAAGTATCGTATTTATCGAGCGGATGCGCAGAAATATAGAG
>CAMZEA010000032.1 GCA_947305655.1 uncultured Candidatus Saccharibacteria bacterium
CTTACATTCTCGATGATACGAAGACTGTTGAACAGTTCATCAAGGAAGCAATTGCTAAGACCGGCGAAAACATCACCGTCAAGCAGTTCAAGCGCATCGAGCTCGGTGTTACTGAGTAAAATGCATTAAAAAGAGACCTCGTAAAACGGGGTCTCTTTTTATTTTAATCCCAATCTTCCATTGTCTTTATGATATTCGGAAAACCGAAGCACTCTTTCAAGCAGGCATAAGTACGGCAGAAAGTCAATGGAGGGAAAAGGCACGGCAAAGCCCCGTCATTAAGGCGGGGCTGAGTTGTACGCGATGAAGTCTATTTCGCGGAGAGAGCTTTTCAATTCACGGATATAGCGTCTTGCGGTCTTGTTGTCCTCATCGGCGTAATAATCGCCAAAACTATTCCTATGAATAATCGCGATATCGACTCGGTAATCATCGGATAGAGTTATGGTACCTTTTTTACCATATTCGAGGGTACTGAACCGTCTCCTGCACACATACAACTGCGAATTGTACCCTTGTTTTACGGGGTCATCATCGGGGTGTTCGTCGTCTTTTGGCGCATAGCTCATAGCGAAATTGTACTGAGAAACGTATTTCTTCCGACCCTCAGTGTCCCTAACTGCGCTCAGGATCTCTATGTGTGCCATTATCTTGCCACGCCAATCTGTTTCGACAGGGCAGGCGACCGTAACTAGTGCATCCTCGCATAGTCGCGTCAATTCGCGCAAATTGAGGTCTTTCCCTATGGGCGAACGATCAAAATTGAATTCTAATGCCATACCGCACCTCCTTTAGCATCGTATCTATAAAAAACATGGGCTAGTGCCCACTTCCTCCAGTGTAGCATATATTGACTTTTCGGGCAAAGTGTGCTATAATAGTAAGATACTATAAGAAAAGGGGGTGTCGTTCTTTATGAGATGGCACAGAATAGAAAAAGAGAGAAGAAGGTTCTCTCGTGACAGAGTGAAGACGTATCCGGGAATCAGAAAGGCCTACTACGATATCTTTAATGAGATTGTCGTACTTCTTCCGAAGAAACCTGCGAAGTTTTGGAAAAAAGACGCTGAGCGCAGGACAGAGGAAGAGGAAAAACTCGTTGAGGCTTACAAGGATATTGTTTGCCTTATGCGTCAGTCATACGGCAGCAAGAAACACCACAGGTTCTCTACGGACTGGAATTTCTACCGCCTCGCTTACAGAGATGCATTTATCCTTGCGAACAATCTCGACGACGATTACACGTTGTGGAAGAGGCTTAGCTACCGCGAAAGAGCTTTCTTTAGGGGCTTTACGACACTAATCGACCTCGCAAAGAAGCGGGCCGGGGTCAGATATGACTCCGATTTAGCCTTCACGGCTGGCCAATTCGGATCCATCTTGCGCTCCATGGAAGACGGCAAGGCTACTCTCGTGTGTGCACGATAATCTTTGAAGGGGCTGCGGCTTACGCCACAGTCCTTTTTTATTCCCAGAAAATAAGGTGTTATAATATGCCTTATGAGCAAACTAATTTTAATTACTAACCCGGGCAGCGCCAGCCGTAAATATGCGCTTTACGACGGCGAAGAACTCTTAGCGCAGCTCCATTTCGAGTATGTCGGCAAGAAGGTTGTCTGCACTCTAAAGGACGCCAAAGGCAACAAAAAAGATATCAAGACCGCTATTAAGGATTTGAACGAGGCAATCGCCGACGTCCCACGTATCCTTAAAGAGGAAGAATACACCACCGAGCAGCACAAGCTTGCCGCTGTGGTTGTCCGCATCGTCGCCCCTGGCGATTACTTCACAAAGGACCACATTGTTGACGAGGAATATATGAAGAACCTCAAGATTGCCGAGAAGCGCAATCCGGTTCATGTCCCAACCACCGCTAACGAAATCCGCGGTATTCGCGAGTCCTTCAAGGACGTAAAGATTATCTCTGTTTCCGACTCTGCCTTCCACTGGGAAAAGCCAGATACGATGAAGTATTACAGCTTCGATATGGAGCTCGCTGATCAGACCGAAATCAAGCGCTATGGCTTCCACGGTCTTTCTTATGCCTTCATCTCCCGCTACATGAAGGAGCAGGGCATTCTCCCAGAGAAGCTCGTTGCTATGCACCTCGGTTCCGGTTCATCCGTTTCTGCTATCTATAACGGCAAGGCGATGGACAACTCGATGGGCTACACCCCACTCGAAGGCCTCGCAATGTCCACCCGTGTCGGTACGATTGACGTCGCTGCTGCCCTTGGTCTCAAAAAGGCTTTGAAGATTGAGAGCGACGAGGAATTCCTCCTTTATCTCAACAAGAAGTGTGGTCTCCTCGGTCTTTCCGGTTGCACCGACGATATGCGCGAGATTATCCAGAAGCGCGACGAGGGCGACCTCCGTGCTACGATGGCGCATTCCATCTTTGTTTATCGCATTCAGAGCTATGTTGGCCAGATGGCTGCCAGCCTCGGTGGCTGCGACGCCTTGGTCTTCGCCGGTACGATTGGCGAGCGCTCGGATGAAATTCGTCGCTTCGTCGCTCAGAAGATGGGCTACCTTGGCTTCAAGCTCGACGAAGAGAAAAACCTAAACCCAGTCTTCGAAGGACGCCACGCTCTCATCTCGACCGCAGATAGCAAGCCTATCTACATCGTTTTCACCGATGAGACTGATCAGATGATTTATCGCGCTCAGGCCTTCCTAAACGAAGAATAAAGCACAAGCGAAAAACCTCTCTCCATGCTAAAATTAAGGTATGGAGAGATTTTTTGATTACTTTGCCCCAAGCCGCTACGATTTAAACCTAAATATTAGCCCAGAAAAAACTGATATTAACGCCGTAGCGAAGGTGGAAGGCGAAGCAAAAGCTACCACGATTAAGTTCCATGTCGAAAAGCTTGCAATCAAAAGTCTCAAACTCGATGGCGAAGAGCATGATTATCGTCGCGAAAAGGGCGCTATTATCATCGAAGGCGTCAAAAAAGGTCCGCATACCCTAGAATTCGTATATTTTGCGCCAATTGAGGGTGACATGCAGGGCGTTTATCTCTCGACTTACGAATACAAGGGCAAAACTCGCCGTCTCGTAACCACTCAGTTTGAATCGCACTATGCACGCGAATGCTTCCCGTGCATCGATGAACCGGCCGCAAAAGCGGTGTTTAGCCTCACGATTACGTCTGGCATCCCGACCGACACTATTATCGCGAACATGCCAGTTGCGTCCGAAAAAACCGATGCCGAGTCGAAGACTGTTGTCTTCGAAGACACCCCAAAGATGTCGACTTATCTCTTGGCTTTCGCGGTTGGCGACTTCGTAAAATACGAGACTAAGTCCAAGCATGGCGTGAAGATTACCTCTTACGCCTGTCTCCATCAAAAGGTCGAGGATTTGAAGTATTCTGCTGATTTTGCCGCCGACGTGTTAGATTTTTATGACGATTGCTTCAAGACACCGTTCCCGCTGCCGAAGATGGATCTCCTCGCGGTGCCGGATTTCGAGGCCGGCGCGATGGAAAACTGGGGCCTCGTTACCTTCCGCGAAATCGCAATGCTTGCGAACGACAAGTCTTCCTTTGACCATCGCCAGTATGTTGCTATCGTGATTGCGCACGAGTTGTCGCACATGTGGTTTGGCGATCTTGTCACTATGGAATGGTGGGATGACCTCTGGCTTAACGAGTCCTTCGCGAACATGATGGAAGTTTATTCTACCGACAAGGTTCGCCCGGAGCTCTCCGCTTGGGATGATTTTTATACCTCGGCTATTCTCGGTGCCTTCCAGCGCGATTGCTTGCCGGGTGTTCAGCCGGTAAAAGTTCAGGTTCAGAACGTCGAAGATATTTCGAACCTCTTTGATGGCGCAATTGTTTACGGCAAAGGCTCGCGCCTTCTTATGATGCTGATGCGCTTGATGGGCGAAAAGAACTTCTTCCGCGGTCTTGCAGACTACTTCAAGAAGCACAAATATGGCAATACTAAGGCGAATGACCTCTGGGAAGCACTAAGTCCGTACGCGCAGTTTGATGTGCGCCGCTTCATGACACCATGGCTCGTCCAATCCGGCTATCCAGTCATAACAGACGGGAAACAAGAACGCTTCCTCTTGACTGGCCGCTCTGGCGACGAAAAATACCCAATTGGCACGCTTCGCGACGACCTTACGGGCCACTATATCATTAATCTGTCCGACGAAGAGCTCGCCGAGAAGCTCGCAAACCTTGATAAACTTAGCCGCGAGCAGAAGATGCGTCTACTTATCGACCGCCGTCTCCTTGCGAAGACAAAGCGCGTAAAGAGTGTCTCGCTCTTGCCGCTCCTCCAGGCTTTTGCGAATGAAACGGACCCGATTATCTGGGAACTTATGTCTGCCGTCGTGGCCGATCTCAAGGTATTCTTCCGCCCAAAGAGCGTAGAAAAACATCGTTTCATGAAAT
>CAMZEA010000033.1 GCA_947305655.1 uncultured Candidatus Saccharibacteria bacterium
TAGAGGCCGAGCATAATCATGCGGCCAACCCACTGGAATAAGAGGTCGGCGCCGGTTTCCATGACGCTGGTTGGGTAGTGCTGCTTCTTTTCGTTCGTGAGAATTACTGGCCACTGACCGGAGCTGAACCAAGTGTCGAAGGTATCTTCGTCGCGGCGGTAAGTCTTGCCGTTTTTCTTGATTTCTTGCTGGTCGACGCGCTTATCAAAAATCCAATCAGTTGGGTCGTCAACATTCTGGAAGGCTGGGATTGGAATTCCCCATGGAATCTGGCGTGAAATGTTCCAGTCCTTGAGGTTCTTGAGGTAGTTAATGAGGACGCGCTTCTTGTTGGCTGGGTGGAATTTGATCTTCCCTGCCTCGAGGGTTTTGATTGCCCTTTCGGCGAGCGGTTTGACATCGACGAACCACTGTTCCTTAAGGAGTGGTTCGATAACGGTGTCGCACTTGTAGCAGTGGCCAACAGAGTGGACGATGCGCTCTTCTCCGCGGAGTAAGCCCTGATCTTCGAGATCGCCGAGGACTTTTTGGCGGGCATCAGCGGTGGTGAGGCCTTCGTAGTTGGCGCCGGCTTCTTTCGTCATCTTGCCATCGAAGCCGATGACGGTAATCATATCGAGGTTATGGCGTTGTCCAACTTCATAGTCGTTCGGGTCGTGTGCTGGTGTAATTTTTACAACACCTGTGCCGAATTCCGGGTCGGCGTGTTCGTCTGCAATGATCTCAATTTCGCGGTTCGTAAGAGGTAGTTTGACCTTTTCGCCAATGACCTCTGCGTAGCGCTTGTCCTTTGGATTAACTGCAACGGCAGTATCGCCGAGGAGGGTTTCTGGGCGAGTGGTAGATACGATAATTTCTTCTAGCTCTGCTTTTGGATTAGCTAATGGGTAAGCGATTTGCCAGAGTTTGCCCTGCTCGTCTTTGTGAGTAACCTCGATATCTGCAAAGGCGGTTTGATGCTTGGTGCAGAAGTTGACGAGTTTTTTACCTCTGTAAATGAGGCCTTCCTTCCAGAATTTTTCGAAGGTATCATAGACGGTATCAACGACCTTTTGGTCGAGGGTGAAAGTAAGACTGTCCCAGTCGCATGATGCGCCGAGGGCTCTCAGCTGAAGCTCCATGTTGCCACGCTGTTCGTGGACGAAATTCCAAACCTGATCGTAAAGCTCATCGCGGTTGTAATCGAAGCGGGTTTTCCCTGCTGCTTCGAGTTTACGCTCGTAGACTACCCATGTTTCAAATCCAGCATGATCGGCGCCCGGGATATACCAGGCGTTATCGCCCTTAAGGCGGTGGTAACGGGTAAGGATGTCTTCTAGAGCAATAGTGAGGCCGTGACCGATGTGAAGATTACCGTTTGCATTCGGTGGTGGCATGACGATAGTGTAGTTTTTGGCGTCCTTTTTGTTTGTAGGTGCGAAGGCACCAGATTTTTCCCAGAGAGCGTAGATATCTGGCTCATATTGGTTTGGTTCATAAGCTTTGCTGAATTTCATAGAGACAATTATACCATAATCTGTTGTTATTGGGGTAATATTCTGGTGTTTTGTCAAAATTGGCGGTTATAGGGGTGAGGCTATATGGATTGATTTTGGTTAGTTTTATTGACTTCCCTGCTCTACCCCTGTTATTCGTGCATTTTCGCGTGAAAAATGACCACAAAATGTGGCCTTCCAATTTCACGTGAAAGTTGACAGAATCAAAATACTGTGTTGGAATTTGCGTCCATACTTACGTTCTGTGTCTTACCTACCAAACATGCCCACCATGTTTGATGTCTCCATTGTAGCATAAGCGGGATGCTAATGCAAACGGTGGATAATATACAGGTAAGGATAAGCTTGTTGCTAGGAAAATGCTTGTGCATAGAATATGTTAAAATGTGGATATATGGCGTTTGTGAGGAAGTTTACGACGGCGAGTGGGGCAACGGGCGTTCAGGTTTGCTGGAAAAAGAATGGGCGCGTGACAAAAACGGTCCATGTTGGCTCTGCAAATTCCGAAATTGCGTTAAATAAACTCCTTAAAAAGGCCCAAAAAATTAAGGACGAAGGCCAGCGGCCGATGTTCGATCTTGATGCGTTTAACGGAGAAGTGAAGAAAGAGGGCTGACGCCCTCAGTTTTATTTCTTAATTTTGCGTTTTAGTTTGTTGATCGGGCGGAGCAGGGAATAGAGGCGGTATTTTCCGCGATTTATCGGTAGGTCATAGGTGCCGGTAAAGGTTACGAGATGGCCGCCGAAGGATTTTTTGAACTGGCTGAAGCCATACCAAGGGTGTTTTGGGTTTTCCGAGGTGGTTACGCCCCAAAAATCGAAAAATTTGCGGCCGTTTGCTTTGGCGTCCAAAATCATTTTTACGAGAAGGATAATGCCGGCGTTATATTTGCGGTGTTCGTAGTCCGCGCCGGTGTGGGCGTAGTAGCAGGTGTCATCTTTGTCGTACATGAGCGCTGCGGCGATCGGGACTTTTTTGCCGTCTTCGTCGAGATCGACGACATAGAGGGTCGAAAAAGGGAATTTCATCTGATTTTTTAGGTATTTCTCGTCAAAAGTCTGAAAATTGTCGTTCGCGGCGACTTCGGTGTAGAGTTTGTAGAGAATTTTGATTTCTTCTGGGTCGTGCGTTGTGCGGATAGACATGCCTTTTTTGGCAAAATTTCGGTAATAACGCACCTTGCGCGATTCCATGGCTCCGAGGATGTCTTCTTCGGACTGGGTTAAGTCGATCATCCAGGTGTTTTCCGGCTCGATATGATGGGCTTTTTTGAATCCGAGCTTCTTCATTTCTTCCGGTTTAAAGAAAACGGTCGGTTCGACGCGGAGAAAAATAGCATTTTGCTCGTTTGCGAGATTTTTTAGCGATTTTAGGGCAGATTTGAAGGCTTTTTTGTCCGCGAGGGCAGGGCCGTAAGGCAAAAATAGGTATTTTCCGAGCGAAGTTTGCTTCAAAATGGCAAAATATTCGAAATTTTCGCCTTTTTCGTGAAAAACTTTTTGGCCTTCGGCCTCTTGAAAATCGGCCCAAGCCTTAGTTTGTAGGAAATGTTGGTTGAGTTTTGCCATAAATTATGCGTCCTGTGATATAAGTTTTATGATTTTTTGCGTTTCGATGGCTGGGAGATCGGTCGGGAGGCAGAGTACGCGGCTAGCAATATCCTCGGCAATCGGGGCCATTTCTGGCTTGTAATAGTAGCGCTTCAGAGACTTCGGGCCAGGGTAAATTAGCGGATAATACCAGCGGCGGATGAAGTAGCCAGAGCTAGTCAGCATTTCGTATGCTTCCTGGGCTTTTTGCTGATTTTTGAAGAGGATAGGGTAGGCGAGAAGCGGCTCATATAGGTGACTTAGTTTTTCAAAATGCTCAGAATTCATATGTTTGTTATATTGTTCGACATTTGATTCACGGCGAGTGTAGTTCATCTTGAGCTTAGCTAAAGATTCGAGGATTTTTTCGTTCACGAAGGTGTTGGTATTTTTTGGTTCATCCTGTTGGCCGTCTTGTTCGAACGGATAGATGGCAGGTTCGAGCAGGCCGAGCTTTATCTGTATACTGCGGAAGCCTGGCTTAATAAATTGCGGCATGCGTTGGAGGACGCCGTTATGAAAACGGTAGGTTTTGACGCGGAGATTCAAGAGGTGGCCTGGCTCCTTGAGCTGGCCAAGTTTGACGCAGATTTCTTCGTAAAGTTCTTTATTTTTCTTCTTGAGAGAAGGGTTTACATAGATAGCGCCGCCGAATTTTGTAGTGGTTAGGACCTTTTCGACGCCAAAAGAATGAATAGAAATATCGGCAAGAATACGGCCGCCTTTGGTGCGAGCAAAGCGCGTAACGCAGTGTGCGGAATCTTCAACCAAGAGAAGATTGCGGTCTTCGGCGAGTTTGGCGAGATTGGTTTTGTCGCCAATCATGCCTAGGGTGTGCTGCATGACAATAGCGCGGGTGCGCGGATGAATTAGCGAGCTCTTGATAGAGGTCGTACTGAGAAATTCTTTGTCGATATCGGCGTAAACCGGTTTTAGGCCGGCGGTTAGAATTGGATTAATAGCGGTGATGCATGTGTAGGGCGTCGTGATGACTTCGCCGTAGCCTTTTATATCACGTAGTGCATTAAAAACTTGAGCAGCACCAAAGCGGGCCTTTAAACATAGATACCAATCATTCGGATCAGTGTCGGTCAATTTCGCCAGTTTTTGGCGAACGGCCTTCGAGGACTCCTCAAAACTCATATATCTGTATTATACCGCAAGATGGTTTATAATGAGGTTATGATTTTTACCGAGCTAGAGGGGAAGGAATTCCGAAAATTTGAGCA
>CAMZEA010000034.1 GCA_947305655.1 uncultured Candidatus Saccharibacteria bacterium
CTTAATTAGCCAGGTTTTACTCATATACAAAGAACATAGGGGGGAAGACTACAACTTCTTGCGCGTAGGCTTTAATTAAATCGTTGGACATACCGTTCCTAATCTGATAAAAGAAAATGTAAAGTCCTTGCGCGGAGTAGTGTGCTTCTATTGCGAGAGCTTCCCGTTCATTTGTTATCTGGTAAAATGGAGGCATGGAAAAAATTATTGAGGTTGAAGGCCTGACAAAATTGTACGGTAAGTTTAAAGCCGTAGATGATTTGTCAATTTATGTGGAGAAAGGTCGAATCTTTGGTCTCTTAGGGCCGAACGGTAGTGGCAAGAGTACCACAATTAACTGTATTCTTTCTCTACTGAAATATCAGAAGGGCGAGATTAAGATCTTTGGCGAGACGATGTCGCCAGATAACTATGAACTTAAGCGCAAGATTGGCGTGGTATTCCAGGACGTAGCCGTGTTTAACGAGCTAAACGTCTATGACAACATCGATTATTTCTGTGGCTTGTACATTCGCGACAAAGAAACCCGCAAGAAATATGTAGAAGACGCGATTAAACTCACGGCGCTGCAGGACTTTAAGAAGTTCCGTCCAAAACAGCTTTCGGGTGGTTTGCTAAGGCGCCTTAACATTGCCTGTGGAATTGCGCACAAACCAAAACTGATCTTCCTCGATGAGCCAACGGTGGCAGTCGATCCACAGAGCCGCAATGCGATTCTGGAGGGCATTGTAAAATTAAATAAAGCCGGTGCAACCATTGTCTACACTTCCCACTACATGGAAGAGGTGGAGCAGATTTGCGACCGCATCGTAATTCTCGATAAGGGTAAAATCATCGCCAAGGGTACGAAGGAATCTTTGAAAGAAATGACCACCATGGGCGAGCGCATCGTGATTGAGATGGCGAAGCCGGATAAGAAGATTATGGCCGAGTTTGAAAAGATGCCGAATTTGCTTGAAGCCAAGTATGACGACGGCAAATTGGCACTCACCTTCGCACGCGGCAAAGAAAAACTCCCGAGCGTAATTGAATTCTTGAAGAAGAACGAGCTCAGCTATGAGCGCATCTTCTCGGAACTTCCGAGCTTGAACGATGTGTTCCTCGAATTAACTGGTAAGGAGCTCCGTGACTAATGTTTTGGCACGTATTTAAAACTAAATTGAAGGTACTACTGCGGAACAAAAGCTGCCTGTTTTGGGTGCTGATTTTCCCGTTCATCATGGCGATTTTGTTCAATGCGGCGTTTAGTGGTCTCAATGCGATGAAAGAGTCCAAATCATCCAAGGTGGCAGTGGTCCAGGATGCGCTTTCTGAGAATAGTGAATGGCGCATGTTCTTTAAGGAGCTAGACAAACACAAGAGCTTCGAGATTTCGTTTACGAGCGCAGAAGACGCGAGGAAAAAGTTGGACGATGGCGAAGTGCAAAGTTATATCGACTTCAAGGATGATAAGGCGCATTTATTCATTAAGGAAAACAACATTGGGCAGACGTTGATTAAGAATGCGCTCGACCAATACGCGGAGCTAAATACCACCGCGGCGGCAATTGCGCAGACTAGTCCGGAATACTTGATGCGCGAAGATGGCTTCAGTAAGATTATGACGGAAGATTTCGTAAAGGACGATAATACCGAGCACACAGACTTTACAGTGAATTATTTCTTTACATTGATGGCAATGGCGGCGCTATATGCATCGCTAATTGGCATTGAGCTAACGAAGAATAATGAAGCGAATCTTTCGACCAAGGGCGCACGCTTAAGTGTATCGCCAACGAACAAAACGATGGTGATGGTGGCAGATTTACTGGTAGGATTTGTGGTTTGTTCAATCCAACAATTGGTACTATATTTCTTTATCCGCTTTGTACTAGGCGTACAGATGGCGGCCGAGCCGGGCTGGACACTACTCATCAGTATGATGGGCGTGCTCGCGGGTCTCTCGCTCGGTATCTTTGTGGGCGCATCGAACAAAAAGTCCGAAGGCCTCAAGAATGGCTTACTAATTTCAGTAATTATGCTGTGCTGCTTCTTTGCTGGCATGATGGGCGATCCGATTCTGCGCGATAAGTTCGAGACGATGATGCCGTTATTTGCGAAAGTTAATCCGATTGCAGCGATTGCGGACGGTTACTATGCCCTGTTTGCCTACAACGGCGACATGGAATATTACTGGCAAGCGTTCGCGCGCATTGCGATATTTGCAGGTGTAATGTTGGTACTGTCGTTAGTACTCTCAAGGAGGAAACGTTATGACAGTATTTAAGGCATATCTAAAGATTATGCTCCGCAACATAGGGCTAATCGTGATGTATGTCGCGATTTCGGTACTAGTAGTGTATTTGAATACGATGAATGCACCGGCGCCAAGTACCTATGAAGATATTACGGTAAATATGGCGTTTATTGATCGCGATAACACAGTGTTCTCGCGCAAGTTCTGCGAATACGTGGGTTCGTATGCGGATGACGTGCTCGAAGTCGAGGATGAAGAACATGCGATTCAGGATTTTATCTATGATGATTACACGCGCGTGCTGATTATTATTCCTGCGGGATTTGAAGAGGCGGCTTTACGTGGTGAGGCGGAAGTATCGCAGAAGTGGTCCATGGAAGGCGTGAGTATGATTGCCGAGATGCATGAGACGAGATTCTTGACCAGCATGAATGCGCTGGCACGCAGTGGCATGTCGCGCGATGAGATCCTAAAGCAAATGGAAAAGACTTCCGAGACGGATGCCGAGATTAATATGATTGGCAACCTGGAAGAAAAGGATAATCGTGGCGGCACAATTTTTGCGGTGTTTTCAGCTTATCCAGTGATGGCGGAAACGATTTTGATTGTGGGTACAGTGGCCTGCGTGTTTAATGCGCAGACGGTGAAGCGTCGCAACGAAGTGTCGGCGATGCCGATGTGGAAACTAAATACACAGTTAATGATTGGTAACTTGCTATTCTGCGTGTTACTGGTGGCGATTTTGTGGGTAGCCTGCTGCTTCATTGCGCCAAATACGGCAATGTCAATGACGGGCGTGATGATGTTTGCATCAATGCTGGCACTCGCGATGACGTTTAGCGCAATGGCGTCCTTAATTACGTCATTTGTAAAGAAGCGCGAAGTGTTATCCGGCATGCAAACCGTGATTCCGTTAGGACTAAGCTTCATTTCCGGCATCTTTCTAGATTCATCGCTACTAACGGGTGGGATTTTGAATGTCGCGAAGTTCTTTCCGACTTATTACTACGCGCAAAGCACTGAAAAGATTGGCGCTTATACGGAATTTGGTGCGACGCAGTGGGGCGAAGTATTGAGCTCGATCGGGATCGTGTTAGCGTTTGGCGCGGGATATTATGTGCTGATGCTGATTATTACGAACGTGAAGCGAGTGAAGAATAAAAATAAATAAACCAGTGCCGATACTACTGTATTCAGATT
>CAMZEA010000035.1 GCA_947305655.1 uncultured Candidatus Saccharibacteria bacterium
TTCAATGCTGATTTCAGCCATTTTTAGCTCCTTTTACTAATTATTTTGCAATCTTGCTCTTGCCTTCTTTGATGGCAGCGGCAAAGTAATCAAGAATGAGTTTGACGGACTTGATAGCGTCGTCGTTTGCTGGGATTGGGAAAGCAACCTCGCTTGGATCCGTGTTCGTGTCGCAAATAGCGAAAACAGGGATATGGAGCGTGTTAGCTTCCTTAACAGCGTTCTTGTCCTGAATCATATCAGTGACAATGACAGCAACTGGCTGCTCGGCCATATCTTTGATACCGCCGTAGCGCTCGTTGAGCATGTCAATTTCTTCTTGGAAGCGCTGAACTTCAAGCTTGTTGTAGCGCTTTTCGAGCTCGCCCGAAGCCATGCGGCGTTCGAGATCTTTGAGCTTGCGAATCTGCTTCGTGACAGTCTCGACGTTGGTAAGCATACCGCCAACCCAACGAACGGTGACATATGGCATGTCGACAGACTCTGCGGCTTCCTTAACGGCGTCTTTGAGCTGTTTCTTGGTGCCAACGAAAAGAATCTTCTTGCCCTTGCTAGCTAGCTTCGTCATCTCTGGCAAAGCTGCGTCGAGAGCATCGACGGTCTTTTCGAGGTTAATAATGTGTGCGCCTTCGCGCTTGCTGTGGATGTACGGAGCCATCTTTGGGTGCCAGCGGCTGGTCTTGTGACCAAAATGTGCGCCAGCAGCAAGAAGCTCCTTGATATCTGCATTTACAGGCATCTTGTACCTTCTCCTTCGCTACCACAGGGGTAGCTGTTTCGTTAAATTTAATTACCCTGCAAGTATAACACATCTTGAAACAGATTGCTAGACTTTTTAAAAAATGGTGCTATAATCAGTGAATCACAAGTCTAGCGTATGCCGCCGTGAAGTACTTTTGAAAGGAGCAATTACTTATGAACGTTCGCACAAAAGAAGTAACAGTTATGTCAAAGGATGGGAGCGAAGTTGGACTAATTGCCATTGCGTCAGACAATGGCGAGTTGGCCGTCGACAAGCTGATTAGGTTACTCGAGAACCCCGACATCGTGCTTAAGATTCCGGAGGGGCTTCTCCTTGATATTCTTGCGGACAACAAGAAGAAAACTGAGAAGTTGATGAATCTCGCCATTGACAATCCTGAACTTATGAAGGAATTGTCAGCAGAATTCGCTAGCAGACAGCACTCTTGTTTTCCGGGTGATCAGTGGAGCGATTATCCGCAATAGCAAAACTCCTTTTAGGGTTGTAGTAATAAGCTACAACCCTTTTTTAAAGCCCTGGATTTTCCCAGAAAAAGTGCTATAATCGAGAAATTGAATCTAGCGTATGCTAGGCAAAGATCTTTAGAGAGGAGATGTTCACCCATGGAAAAAGCGCACATAAAACGGGTAAAAGTCACTTTCACCTATCCGGATGGCGAGACAAAGTCTTTTTCTCCCTGCATCAGAACGGCTAATGGAGAGCTCAAGACGACCTTGCTACTTAGGTTTCTAAAATCAACGATGACCCAAGTAGAAATGCCTTATGATTTGATTGTCGAGATTGTCAGGAGGTCAGTAAAGAAGACAAAGAAGCTGAAGGCTCGCAATAAACGAATTGCGAAATTACTCGAGAGAAATGCTTCTCTCGAAGAGGAAAATCGAGCCCTGAGAAAAAGTTTATCCGAAGCCAGAATAAAGGCGGCGAAGGTGAGACCACTGGCCAGCGCCAGACTCCGAGAGAGTTTGGATTGCGTTCAGTGCGAGCCGGAGTCTTTCAGCTAATTATCATGAGTGGCAGCGTGCGTCTAGTTTTGTGCTATTTTATGGACGCACGTCATGGGGACTCCTAACCCCGCCCGATATAGACGGGAAAGGACCGCTGTTTTGGCGGTCCTTTTCTTTTGCGAAGTTTTTATAAATTTGATTTGCTATACGCGCCGAGCGTGACATTCATGACTTTCGTCTCGTCGCCACGACGAACTGTAATGGACACCGTGTCGCCAGCCTTATACTCGCCGATGAGGGTCGAGATTGTGCCGGCATGGCCAACTTCGACTTCGCCGATTTTTACAATGATGTCGCCAGTCTTAATGCCAGCCTTGTCAGCAGGGCCATCTTCGGCAACGGCGCTCGAATCGCGGTTCGTATTGTAGACATAGGCGCCCTGAGAAACTGGAAGCTTATATTGCTTTGCGACCTCAGCAGTAACGTTGATATAAACTACGCCAATGTAGGCGCGAGCGGCTTCTTTTCCGTCCATGATAGTGGCAAGCATGCCCTTCGTAGCGGAGATAGGAATTGCAAAACCGAGGCCATTTGCGGAAGTGCTAACGGCAGTGTTAATACCAATCACTTCTCCGGCTGCGTTGACGAGCGGGCCGCCAGAGTTGCCCGGGTTGATGGCTGCATCGGTCTGAATCATGTCAGTGAGAGTCTCAGAGTTGTTACCGCTCGAATCAGAGGCAGTGATGGAACGGCCGAGGCCAGATACAATACCCTGAGTAACAGTATTCTGGTAAGCGCCGAGTGCATTGCCGATAGCGAGCACAGGTTGGCCAACGCCAAGGGTCTTCGAATCGCCAAGTGTTACGGTAGGCAAATCCTTCGCGCCCTTAATCTTAAGATACGCAACATCATTGAGCGGATCCTTGCCGACAACCTCGACATCGTCATAGGTATCGCCAGCATCAGTAACGACAGAAAGTTTCGTGACGCCCTCGACGACGTGCTTATTCGTAATAATATAGCCGTCACTCGAAACGATCATACCGGTACCAGCAGATTGCGAGGTGCTACTACCGCCGCCATAGAGCCAAGAATAGGTGCTACTTGAACGGGTTTCGCCAATGATTGACACGACGGCCGGAGTGACTTTTTGCGCGATGCCGGCAATGGAGTCTTCTTTAAACTCGATCGTATTGCCGCCCGTGTAATAACCTGCCGAGCTAGTCGTCGTAGCCGTCTGATTCTTCGGCATGAGTAGGGTCACTATGCCGATGGCGAGTCCTGCGCTACCGATAAGCAAAGAAATGATTACTAATGCGATGAGCCCACCGTTGCGACTGCGGCGCTGACGCTCTTCTTTTGGTTTTTCTTCTGGTTTTGGCTGTGTTAAAACACTGTCTGTTTTTTGGTCCATTTGCCTCCTTTTTTAGATATCAAAACTAGCTACTGAGAAGAATAGTAACATCACAGTAATAACTGAAACTGAAAAAATTGCAGGTGCAAGAATGTCTTTTGCACGGATCTTGCCGTCATGGCGAGAAGCAGACTTATAGCCGCGCGCAAAGAAGAAGAATAAGACGCTCGCAATTACTGGTAACTGCGGCAAAGACAGAGTCGTATTTTGGTCAAGATT
>CAMZEA010000036.1 GCA_947305655.1 uncultured Candidatus Saccharibacteria bacterium
CGCATTTCATTTAGCACCGCAAACCCAGTCGGACCGGTCAGCAAAATATCGAGAATTACGAGCTTCGGAGGCTCGTCAAAATCCATTGCCGCTATCGCCGCCAGCCCATCATGGAAAAACTCCAAATCATAGTCCTTCAAAATTCGACGGTAGTAACTTTCCCACCCACGGTCATCTTCGATTACAAATATCATAAGAAGCTCAGCTGCCCGGACACCGGCAAATCAATATAAAAACTCGTACCATCACGATGACGAATCAACCCAAAATCGCTATTCATATAACTTGAGAAACGTGATGCAATGTAAAGCCCCAGCCCACTTGACCCAGGACGCATCGGCGTCGCCACTGGCTTCTTCACGAAGCCATCCTTAATCTCGCGCCAAATCTTCGTCGGAATCGTCGGGCCAAAGTCGCGTACCTCGATTCGAATCTTCGCGCCACGGTCGTAAACCGTAATTTCGCTCGGCAACTCCTCGCCACCATAGTTCATCGCATTGAGGCAAAAGTTATAAACCACCGAATGTAGCAGCTGCGTATTCGCAACGGCCAGCCGGCGCTTATTCCGATAGTCGATCGAAAGTTCTCGACGGTTAAACTTAAACCACTGCCAGAGCTCATTCACGACCTCATCGCAAACCGCACGCGGATTCACTGGCTCCATCTCGAACAATGCCTCATCGAGACGCGCAATCTTCGTCAAATCATTCACCTGGCGAATCGCACGGTCGCTCGTCGCCACAATTTGCCGCCCAACCTCGCGCGCGCCATCGAGGCTCTCCTCATAATCCAAAGACAAAGCGAGCTGCCGCATCAAACTTAGCGGCGCCTTGAGTTCATGCGCAACTACTACCTCGCTTTCCATACCTTCATTCTACAACAAAAAGCCTCCCCCATAAAAGCATAAGGGGAGGCTATTTTTGCTAATTATGAATTGCGACGAAGCTTCTTAACGAGCGTCTCAAAATCGCTGCGATACGCTTCTGCGTCAGTCTGGACAATAAGGGTCTTGTCGTTCACCTTCAAAAGGATTACGATGCCACGAATACCATTATCGACCTCTCCCTCGTACCAGGTGCCAGACAATGCGTTATCGTCAGTCGAAAACGCGCGAGAGGTTAATTTTCCACTCTTCAATTTCGTTTCGTAGGTCGTCTGGACGGAAGTTATCTGGCGATTCTGAATCTGGAAACGCAACGCGTAGCGCGAAGATTTATTATTAATCGGATCAACTTGCTTTGGCTGGAAATACGCAATGAAGTCGCTATTATTCGTGCCGTCTTTTTCGATATAAGTGCTCCAAGTCTTCGGATACTCAAAACTAATCGAACCGTAATCGCTTGGGCCAGTAAAGCTGTAGAATGGTTCTTTCGCGCGCTCTTCGTAAGTAGCCTCATCCTTATCTTGCTGAGCCTTTACGGCTTTGGATACTTCAAGGTTTTTCTCAGAATCATAGTTCGTCTTGAGTTCGTTATACTGCATAAAGAAAATCACCGCAAAGACAATTGCTGCTGCCGCGATAATACAAACCGCAATAAGTACTAGTGTCTCAGCTAGGACATTCTTCTTCTCAGGCTTCAAACCTGCGTTAGGCGCAGTTGTCGGAACCATTGGAGGATTAATTGGCTGGTTTGGCGCCGGAACAGAAGGCGCAATTGGAGTTGATTGAGCTGCGCCACCAAAACTATTTGCTTGGGGCACATTTCCAGCTGGCGCCGCCTGGAAACCATTATTCGCACCGGCCGCATTCGACATCGGATTGAAACCACCCATATTAGAACCTTGATCCATACGCTAATTATAGTTAAGCATGAGCGTTTACGCAAGCGAAAAATTATTCCTTGCTAAAATCTTCCTCAATAACCTTGATTTCGTTTTTGAGATCATCGAGATCGCCCTCGATTTCTTTTGCGAGCGTCGTCAATGCTTTATACTTTTCGCTCGCTTCCTCGAGCTTAAAGTCATCCGAATAAAACCATTCGACGCCAGTCTTGAGCTCTGAGATTTTGTCGCTAATCGTTTTGGCCATCTATTTCTCCTTTATTGCTTTTACATTTGCCGTTACAATTTGCTTTTCCGTTTCAATTTCTACGTCACTGCCAACCGCCACATTGCCACGCAATAACACATAGCCGCGCGCCAGTACATTTTCTGGATTTAATTGCGCTAATATTTTATTTTGACTAATAACATCTGCACGAATTAAGTCAATTTTGTGGCAAATTTCGTCCGCAACCCGTGCAATTTCTTTGCAATTTACCTCTGTTATTTCCGCAATTTTGTCTTTGAGCAAATTATTTATTCGATTTATATCCGAGCGCAAACCCGCCTTTACTTCCCGACGATCACGCGTTAGCATTTGCGCCGCATTCGATGGCGTTGACGCCACAACGTCTGCTGCCAAATCGCATAGGCTTTCGTCAACTTCATGACCGATTCCCGTTATTACCGGGATCTTACTTGCCGCAATCGCACGCACCAATGCCTCATCGTTAAATACTGCAAGATCGTCCGCCGAACCGCCACCACGAATCACCGCAATTACATCGACTTCACTACGTTCATTCATGTATTTCAGTGCACGAATTACCTGATCCGCCGCCGTCATGCCCTGCACCTGCGTATGCGCGGTTAAAACCGTTAGCCCGCCCCAGCGCTCATTCAAAATCTTACAAAAATCCGCATAGCCCGCCGCCTGCGTGCTCGAAATCACGCCAATCTTCTCGATTTTATCCGGCAATGGACGCTTTTTAGCCGAGTCAAACAAACCTTCGCTCGCTAGCTTCTTCTTGAGCATCTCGAAGCTTTTCTTCAGGCTCCCCTCGCCTACTGGTTGGATCGCCTGTACGGTCAGTGAGAACTTACCCCAGTTCGTCAGTTTCGGCAAAGCGCGCACGCGCACTTTCATGCCGTCTTCAAGCGGAAATCTCTGCTGATAAACCGTCATAAAGCAGCCGACGCTCGACTGCTCATCTTTCAAATCAAAGAAGACGTATTTGCCCTGGTTAACCTTGTAGCTAGCAATCTCACCCTCGACAATCACTCCCGTAAAAGCCGTCTCGAGAATCTGATTACAAACCGCCTGAAAATCCGAAACAGTATAGACCTGCTGCTCGCTATTTTCCATCTTTGCTGGCCTTGAATTTATCGCTACGACTCATCAATGCCTGCTGATAGAAACCCCAACCACTCACAATCGTGCCAAGAAGCACGCAGATGCGCGTCACAATCACCGTAATCACGGCGACCGAAGGCTCAACGCCCGTCGCAACCATAATGAG
>CAMZEA010000037.1 GCA_947305655.1 uncultured Candidatus Saccharibacteria bacterium
GCACTTCGCATAATAGTGCCGAGGTTGCCGGAATCGGAAGGATTAACGAGAATAATATTCTTTTGGCCGAGCATGCGCAGCTCGTCGCTCTGGGGCTCGTAGAGGCATTCTTTTTTGAATTCGGCGGCAAGTAGGCAGTTGTCTTTTGCGCCAAGAATATTGAAGGCTTTGGTCGATTCGATGATTTCGACGCCAAGAGTCTTTAGCCTTTCGATGATTTTCTTTAGCTCGCCGCCTTGTTTTTCGGTAGGGCGGAGGAAAGCGCGGGTAATTGCGCGTGGATGGGTTTCAAGAAGTTCCTCGACAAGAGTGGCGCCGAGGGCATAAGTCAGCTCTGAATTTCTTTTGTATTTTTGTAAAGCCATATATATATTATATCAAAAAAGTTATGGTTTGTCAAGGTAGGCTTGGGTCTGGGACGACGGTGAAGTCGCTGATTGGGGAGCCCTCCCAGAGTTTGGTGACATTTACGCCTCTTTCGACGGCGGCATCGAAGGAATCTTTGCCTGCTTGAGTGAGGTAGACATTTTGGAGTCTTGGCATATTGAGGAACATGCCGGAGAGGCCTTTGTAGCCAGAACGGTTGCCGGTTTCGTAGTACATGCCTTCGCCGGATCCTGGCCAGTTTGAATTTGTTGCCGAGTCAAAGACCCAGCCCGTGAGGTCGACGGTCGTTAGGCGGGTAGCGCGGAGCATTTCGCCTGCAGCGAGAAGCCCATTAGTGTTCCAGCCAGACAGGTCGAGTGTGCCATTGTTGCCAACGAAGGATGAGGCGCCATTTAGGAAGCCGCCAACATCAATCAAATTCTTAGTATCCCAATGCGAGATGTCGCCGAAGTCGACGAGCGACCTAGCGTCGTCGAACATATTGTAGGCGATTTTTACGCTTCCGGTGTCCCATCTGGAGAGATCGAGCGACACGAGCTTGAAGTTGTCGCAGAACATGTGGTTGAAGGATTGGACTTTTGAAACGTCCCAGCCGGAAATGTTATATGCCGTCATATTGCCGGCGCCGTAGAACAAGCAAGTCATGTCGATTACATTGGAGACATCCCAGTTTTCGAGGCCAATTATTTCTCTGAGCTGGCCGTTGCCGACATATTCGTCTCCGACGGCGAACGTGGCGGTCATATCGGTGACTTTGGAGACATTCCAACGGGAGACATCGATGGAGGTTAGAGACTTCGCCATTTGGAACATGGCGGCTATGCTAGTGACGTTCGAGATGTCCCAGTGGGAGATATCTACGGTAGTGAGGGAGCTCGCGCCCGCAAATAAGGCGGTCATGTCGGTTACATTCGAGGTGTTCCAGTCGGAAATATCTAGCTCGGTGATAGACGTCATGAGGGCGAAGACATAGCCCATATTTTGCACGCTAGAAGTGTCCCAGTTGGATATATTTAGCGACGTGATGGATTCTGCGCCGTAGAACATTGCCATCATGTTGACGAGATTGGAAGTGTCCCAGTTTGGAACGTCTAGGGTTTTGAGGGCTTTCGCTTCGAAGAACATCCCCTTCATGTCCTGAACGTTCGAAACGTCCCAATCCGAGATGTCTAGCGACGTGAGGGCGTAAGTGCCTTGGAACATTGCCGTCATATCGACTGCCTCAGACATGTCCCAGTCGGATAGGGCAGGGGCATCGACGAGGGCACGCATGTGATCGCAAAGGTGGCTAATATTGCTACCAGCTTTAATGGTACGGGAGTTGGAGAATAGATAGATAATGCCGGCATCGTCGGTATTGTCGTACCAGGCGTAAATTGGGTCGGAGCCGTCCTCGGATATTATATGCGTTGGGTCGCTCGTGTCGAAACCGACCGGCAAAGACATGGCGCGCCTGATGGACTTAATATTATAATCTTCGGTCCAGGTTGGGTCGTTTGGATCAAGGGTCGTTCCAGCGATGGTTTTGAGTTTTTGATTGACGTCTCCGCCGCGAAGCAGTGTGGCGCCTGTGGTCCAGGCGCCCTGATGTCCCGCGTCGATGGTTTGGATGGTTGCGCTGAGCGTGTAAGTTGCATCATTGTATGGCGAATTTGCTAGGTTTGCGTTGCAGTTGAGCGTGACGCTAGTCATGAATGGCGTAGAGGTGGCGCCAGGCGCGAGATTTTCTTTGTAGTAATAATAGTAGCCATCTCTTGTCCAGTCGTCGGTATTAATATCTATGACTGCCCAGTTTTGGACGTCGTTGTTTTCGTCTATGAAGGTCGTGAAGAGATCGTTGTTGTCGGCGTCTTTCCAACTTTCCGCAATGCCTACTCTGGCCGCGATAGGAACGGCGCCGTCATTTTTGACGGTGATAAGTTTTTCTTTCGTTTCACAGGTGAGCCAATTTGAAGGCGAAACAAAGGTTTCGGTTACGGTCGTTTTGTAGTCGGCAATCCCGAAGAGATTTTCGAGGAGGGATCTATCTCTTGAATAGGCGAATGTGATGCCAACCGAGAGAGCGGCGAGTGCAACAATAAAGACCAGAGGCTTCTTGTTGTTTAGGGCGAGTTTCTTCATCCGCTTTTTGACCTGTTTATACTCTAAAATTAGCATAATCAGGATAGCTCGTAAAGAGGCGCGACTCAGTTCTATGCTATACTAGAGTAGTCGCGGGTATCGTATAGCGGCTATTATGTTTGCTTCCCAAGCAAGAGATGAGGGTCCGACTCCCTCTACCCGCACCAATAAAAAATACGCCTTTCGGCGTTATTTTTCTTGTAATGGCGGGCCCGACGCGACTCGAACGCGCGACCTCCTCCGTGACAGGGAG
>CAMZEA010000038.1 GCA_947305655.1 uncultured Candidatus Saccharibacteria bacterium
GTTCGCTGCCCATGCCGAGTAAGTGGCGCGGCTTATCGTTCGGAAGGATTTCGTTCGTGAGTTTAATCATGTTGGCGGTTTCTGGCGTCTCGGTTGTGTAAAGGGAACCGATGCCGAAACCATCAACGTCTTGTACGGCCATAAACTCGGCGGATTCGCGGCGAAGATCCTCAAAGAGACCGCCCTGGACGACAGCATAAAGATATTGTTCTGGCTTGCCGTTTTCTTCGGCGAGTTTTGCGAGGCGATTGTGCTCGGCGATGTTGCGCGGAATCCAATCGTGAGTGCGATGCATTGCTTTTTCGACGGCTTTTTTGTCTTGGCTATCAATAGCCTGGTCGAAGGCCATATGAATATCTGCGCCAATTTGCCACTGGGCTTGCATTGAAATCTCGGCGTTCATGCGAATCTTGTCGCCGTTGATGTGAGACTTGAAAGTGACGCCGTCATGGTCGATCTTCGCATCTTTCAATGAGAGCATTTGAAAACCGCCGGAATCGGTGAAAGTAGGGCCGTGCCATGCGGTAAATTCGGCAAGGCCGCCGGCTTGTTCGATGAGCTCTGGGCCTGGGGTGAGAATGAGATGGTAAGTGTTCGCGAGGATGGCCTGGCTGCCTAGTTCACGCATCTGAGCGTTCGTGATAGCCTTTACGCTAGCGCGAGTGGCAGCACCAATAAAAGCCGGCGTCTTAATATCGCCGTGCGGGGTATGGATAACACCGACACGCATCAAGCCGTTTTGTTTGACGATTTCGAACTTTAGCTTTGACATTTAGATAATTTTACCAAACCTATTAATAAATAAACATTGAGTCGCCGTAGCTCAGGAGCTTGTAGCCGGATTCGAGCGCGTGCTCGTAGGCAGGTTTCAAATGATCCCAGCCGGCGAAGGCGGCGGTAAGCATCAAGACAGTGCTTTTTGGCGCATGGAAGTTAGTGACGAGGGCATCGATTACTTTGAACTCAAAACCTGGATAGATGAAAATGTTGTCCTCGCCGCAAGTATTGCCGGTCTTGGCCCAGAACTCGAGAGTGCGGGTAACCGTGGTGCCAACGGCAATAACGCGGTGGCCGGCGGCCTTCGTAGCCTTGATAGCCTCGATGGTATCTTCTGGAATATTGAACCATTCAGAGTGCATCTTGTGTTCTTCGACGTTGTCGGTGCGGATTGGCATGAAAGTGCCGAGGCCGACGTGGAGGGTGAGGTATTTTACCTGGGCTCCTTTATCCTCTAGCTTTTTGAGTAAATCTTTGGTCATATTGAGGCTGGCGGTTGGAGCAGCGGCAGAGCCGAGGTCTTTCGCCCAGACGGTTTGATAGCGTTCGATATCTTCCTTTTCGGCATTGCGGTGCATGTATGGGGGGAGGGGAACATTGCCGAATTCCTGGGCAATTTCCTCGAGCGGGCGGGCGGCGGTCGCGGTCGCGGTGCCGTTACCGAGGATTTCTTTGATCGTAATAATATCTGTAGTTAATTCGCCAGTTTCGACATTTTTGACGACGAGTTCTTCGCCTTCATGAAGTTTGCCACGATACATCACGTGGTCAACTTCGCCGTCGTGGCGCTCGAGCACGACGAGCTCGCGCGGGTGACCGTCTGACTTACGTTCAGTAAAGACGCGGCTGCGCATAACGCGGGTATCATTTAGGACGATGAGGTCGCCGGGTTGCAAAAAGTCGGCCAAGTCCGCATAGCGGCTATCGGTAATCTCGCCAGTAGTGCGGCTGAGCGCGAGTAGGCGAGTAGTGCCGCGAACTTTTGGCGGATGTTGAGCAATGGCTTCTTCGGGAAGCTCGTAATTAAAATCTGAGACTAACACGGGGGTTATTATACAATTTTTTCGGTCAGATTTACAGCTTAAGCGGGTTTCTTGGCAGTGCAGGCGAGCCAGCAGGCTCTGGCGCCACCTTGCTGCTCAATATCGATGCCGACGAAGCCGCAGGTTTTTACGAAGTCTTCGAGCTCGTCTTTGTCCCAATAACTAAAATAACGTTCTGCGCCGATGTCTTTATCGTACTTCCACTCCTCGGTGCAGCCTTCTTTGTGTTTTACGCTAAAAGAGCAGATACCGTTAGGATTAAGCGCGGCAAACATTTTTTCGATAGCGGCTTTTGCTTCGTCTTTTTTGAAGTGGACGAGAACGGCGCTGCAGCGGATGAAGTCGTATGCATCTGGGAATTCGTCGGTGATGAGGTTGAATTTGATTGGTGAGAATCCTTCGTTTCGGAGATGATTAATGAAGAAATCGGCAACATCGCTAGGAGTGATGTCGGTGAATCCGAGCGATTCCAGTGTTTTGATTTCGTTCCCGCTAGCAGAGCCAACTTCAAAGATCTTGGCGTCTCTTGGCAAATCTTTCGTGATGTTTGCCATGTACAGGCGACGGCGCTCAATGTCGGCTTGATAATGAGGATCGTTTTCGGCGTCTTTTTTGTTGCGATCGAGATAATTCTGACCGAATTTTTCATAGACTTCGATAGTCTTGTCATTCTCTGTACTCATACTGAAATTATAGCAGAAGGGGATCGAGGGAAAAATTGAACAAATTTTTTGACAAGCATAAGCATTATCTGATAGAATATGGGGT